>SCSP01000007.1 GCA_004297845.1 Bacteroidota bacterium
GCATATACTGGCAGCCGTTCTGCAATCGGCTGATTACAAAGTCGGACTTTACACTTCTCCGCACTTAAAAGATTTTCGCGAAAGGGTCAGGATAAATGGAAAGATGATCTCTAAAGATTACGTGGTTGATTTTGTAAAGAAATACAAAAATGATTTTGAAAAAATAAAGCCTTCTTTCTTTGAATGGACAGTCGGGCTGGCCTTCGACTATTTCTCAAAAGAGAAAGTGGATATTGCCATCATTGAAACGGGCTTGGGCGGAAGGTTGGATTCCACTAATGTGATCACTCCCTTACTCTCTATTATTACCAATATCAGCTACGATCACCAGAACCTGCTGGGCGATACGCTTCAGAAAATTGCAGTTGAAAAAGCAGGAATTATAAAGAAAAACGGGATTGTTCTGATCAGCGAAAAACAAAAAGACGCTTCGACTCCGTTCAGCGCGACAAACGTATTTGAGAGAAAAGCAAAAGAAGAAAACGCTTTGCTTTTATATTCAGAGGATTTCATTTCAGGAATTAAAAACATCGAATGTGGACTCAAAGGCGCTTATCAAAGGAAAAATATCCCAGCCTCAATCCTTGCATCCGAAATTCTGAATCAGCTTGGGTTTGAGATCAACAGCCAAGCAGTTATAAATGGATTAAGGGACGTTATAAAACTCACAGGGCTCAGAGGGAGATGGGATATCCTAGCAAAAAAACCCCTCATCATTGCCGACATTGCCCACAATGAAACAGGAATAAAAGAAGTTTTCAGACAGGTAAAAAATACTCCGCACAAAAAGCTTCACATTGTCTTCGGAACAGTAAATGATAAAGATGTTGGCAGAATAACAGCCCTTCTTCCAAAGAAGGCAAGGTATTATTTCTGCAAGGCCGATATTCCCAGGGCTCTGGATGCCGCCATACTCGGCATCGAGGCACAAAAAAATGGATTGAACGGGGTTATTTTTCCAAGCGTGAAAAAGGCCCTTGCTGCTGCGAAAAATAACGCCTCTTCAGATGACCTCATCTTGGTAACCGGCAGCGCTTTTGTGGTGGCTGAGATGATTTAATACACCTTCTTTACTATAATAAATCTTTTATATTTGCACTCCTTTTTTGGGAGCTTAGCTCAGCTGGTTCAGAGCATCTGCCTTACAAGCAGAGGGTCGGGGGTTCGAACCCCTCAGCTCCCACTTCACAGGGCAGCGCATCAAAAATGGTGCGCTGCTTTTTTTCGTTTCCTCCGTAAACCCCGTCTTTTCTACATATTCTAAACACCGCTTCATTTATTTTTGTGGTTCGATACTCGTTATAAGAATTATTATTGTAACTCTCCGAAAGAGTCCTTCGAGACCTTCAGAGAGTACGGATCCTCGTCCGGACGGAAATTTTTTTCATATAAAAACGGAATTTTATGTAATTTTGGCAAGCATGGTTTATCACATCTCATACCTAATCTTATGAATGCATACATTGCAGCGGGATTCCGTTCCGCAGTAGGCAAAGCCGGCCGCGGTGGATTCCGCTTCACCCGTCCGGATGATATTGCTGCGGGTGTTATCAAACACCTAATGGCATCGGTACCCAATGTTTCAGCCGATCAGGTAGACGATCTGATCGTTGGAAATGCAATGCCCGAAGCAGAACAGGGCATGAACATGGCGCGATTCATTTCGCTGCTTTCTTTTAACACCGATAAAGTGCCGGGCATGACGGTAAACCGTTATTGTGCATCGGGGCTGGAAACCATTGCCATCGCCAGTGCAAAAATAAATTCCGGATTATCCGAATGCATCATTGCGGGAGGCGCAGAGAGCATGAGCCTGATCCCCATGGGCGGCTGGCGCATCATTCCGAATTACGAAGTTGCAAAAGATCACCCCGATTATTACTGGGGCATGGGACTCACTGCCGAAGCGGTGGCGAATGAATATAAAGTTTCGCGCGAAGATCAGGATAAATTTTCGTTGAACTCCCACTTGAAAGCGATGGCTGCCATAAAGGAAGGAAAGTTCAAGGATGAAATCGTGCCTATTAAAATTACAGAAAATTACTATGAGGATGCGGACTCTTCCCCTTCTTACAATCAAAGATTGGGATCGCAGCCCACAGGTGCGGCCAAAAAAACAAGAGAATTTATTATTGATACCGATGAAGGTCCGCGTGCAGATACCAATATTGAAGCACTTGCAAAACTTAAGCCTGTATTCGATGCGAACGGCTCCGTGACAGCGGGAAATTCCTCCCAGACCAGCGATGGCGCTGCTTTCGTAATGGTGGTGAGCGAAAAATTCATGAAAGAAAATAAGCTGAAACCAATAGCTCGTTTGGTTTCCTTTGCAGCAGCCGGAGTAGCTCCGCGAATCATGGGTATTGGTCCTGTAACTGCAATTCCAAAAGCGCTGAAGCTTGCCGGTTTAAAACAGGATCAAATTGATCTTGTTGAGTTGAACGAAGCGTTTGCATCGCAGTCATTAGCGGTGTTGCGCGAACTGAAACTGAATCCAGAGATCGTGAATGTGAACGGAGGTGCGATATCGCTTGGACATCCACTTGGATGCAGCGGTGCTAAGTTGAGTGTTCAACTTTTCAATGAATTAAAAAGAAGAAAAAAAAAGTATGGCATCGTTTCCATGTGCGTAGGCACGGGGCAGGGGGCAGCTGGAGTGTTTGAAATGCTAAATTAGTATCAGGTACCAAGACAGCACGTATGCATAACTTCAAGGAATTAAAAATATGGCAGGAGTCAATGAGTTTATCAAAAAAGAATTACAAACATTAACCGAAAAGGTTACCAAGATTCAAAGGATGATTAACAAATTAAAAGATTCAATCAAGCAGCCATCCTGATACTTGACACCTAATACTTTTATATTTATGAGTACAGACACAAAAACAACCACAGCTCTCAAAGGAGGCGAATTCCTCATCAAGGAAACCAACGCTCAGGATATCTTCATCCCGGAACAATGGAACGAGGAGCAACTGATGATTGCACAGTCCTGCACGGATTTTCTGGCGCAGGAAGTTTGGCCCAATTTAGACCGCATAGATGCGCAGGAAGAAGGATTAACTGTAAAACTGCTCGACAAGGCCGCAGAACTCGGTTTGCTCGGACTAAGTGTTCCGGAGGAATTCGGAGGATTTGAAAAAGATTTTGTTACAGGAATGTTGGCGACTGAAAAGCTAGGCTCCGGATATTCCTTTGCAGTTTCTATTTCCGCGCATACGGGTATAGGTACCTTGCCGATCTTATATTACGGAAACGATGCTCAGAAGAAAAAATATATTCCCAATCTTGTTAATGGTAAATGGAAAGCATGTTATTGTTTAACGGAGCCGAGTGCCGGTTCTGACGCAAATTCAGGAAAAACAAAAGCGGTTCTTTCCCCGGATGGGAAACATTATATCCTGAACGGCCAAAAAATGTGGATCACAAATGGTGGATTTGCTGAAATTTTCACCGTGTTCGCGAAAATTGACAATGATGAAAATCTTTCTGCCTTTATCATAGAAAAAAACTTCGGAGGCATTTCTCTGAATCCTGAGGAACATAAAATGGGTATCAAAGGAAGTTCTACCCGTCAGGTTTTCTTTAACGATTGCAAAGTTCCGGTAGAAAACCTTTTATCCGATAGACAAAATGGGTTTAAGATTGCGGTAAATATCCTTAATATCGGGAGAATTAAATTAGCGGCAGCAGCGCTGGGAGCTTCCAAAAAAATCTCTGAAAAATCGATTCAGTATGCAAACGAGAGAAATCAATTTGGCAGACCCATCGCAAAATACGGAGCCATACGTTACAAGATTGCTGAACAGGCCATCCGCATTTACGCTACGGAAGCTGCTTTGTACCGCGCCACCCAAAATATTGAGGATGCTATGAATTCCCTCACCGCAGGAGGAATGGATCACAGCAAAGCGATCCTGAAAGGCGTGGAACAATTCGCGCCTGAGGCAGCTATTCTTAAAGTTGCCGGAAGCGAGGTGCTGGATTATGTGGTGGACGAAGGTGTGCAGATTTATGGAGGTATGGGTTTCAGCGCGGACGCTCCTATGGAACGCGGTTATCGTGACTCACGAATCAATAGAATTTTTGAAGGCACTAACGAGATCAACCGTATGCTCATCGTGGATATGATGCTCAAACGCGCTATGAAAGGGGAATTGGATCTCATGGGTCCAGCAACCAAAGTAGCAGGTGAGTTGATGAGCATCCCTGATTTTGGAGGAGAGGATACGGCATTGTTTGGTGCCGAGAAAAAATATTTGAGAAATTTCAAAAAAGCCGTCCTGATGACAGCCGGCAGCGCAGCGCAAAAGCTGATGATGGAGCTTGCCAAAGAACAGGAAGTGCTGATGAACATTGCCGATATGCTCATTGACCTCTATGTTTCAGAATCTGTTTTATTGAGAGTGGAAAAACTGGTTTCCATGCGCGGAGAAGAGGCCTGCAAGGAGCAGATCGATATCATGCGTGTGTACCTCAACGATGCGGCCGACCGCATCAACAAGAACGGAAAAGAAGCTATCAACTCATTTGCTTCGGGCGATGAACAGCGCATGATGCTCATGGGCCTCAAGCGCTTCACCAAAACCGAACCTTTCAACGCAAAGGATGCGAGAAGGAGAGTGGCTGCGAAGCTGATCAGTGAGAATAAGTATTGCTACTAGGGCGGTAGGCAAGTGGAACAGCAAAGATGCTCCTTCCGGGCGAATTAGTCTTTTATTATCTGAAGACATCCTTGTTAACGTCAGGTGGAAACACCTGACGCCACGCTAAAGAAACGAGAAGGAGAGTGGCTGCGAAGCTGATCTCGGAGAATAAATATTGCTATTAGCTCTTAAGGAGCAATCTTGTCTTCCAGTTGTTTGAATTTTTTCACCTTGGATTTTCCATTCTTCTTTCCGAGATGGTAGTAAATGATAACGCCTTTGGTAAGGTTGGACTGGTTGGGAACCGCATCGGAGCATACCTTGCATTTTTCAGGCTTAGCCAGTGCATAACCAAAGGCCAGTTCGCAATAATTTTTTTCAGTCTTATTGTAATAGAACCGCATGTCCGATTTACCTGCAATAGTCCGGATAGAATCGACCACAAGGCTGTCGGCAAATCTATTTGTCAATCCAACTTCGTAATTCATGAAAACGCCTCCCATTCCTGCAATCGTTTTTTGATTTGTGGCTTTAGCAACCTTCACCTGTCCAAAGGAATACGCAGTACACAGTAGACAATAGACAAGAACAACAGGAATGATTAACTTTTTCATTTTCTAAATTTAATCAAATATAAAAATGTTGTACTTTGGTCGCATGAAAGGGCGGCTGTTAATTGTCTATTGTCTACTGTGTACTGTTTACTGCTTCGCCCAGCTTCCCGATTGCGACATCTGGTTATTGGACATCAAGGACAGTTCAGGACAAACATCGTTCCACAATCCTGTAAACATCACCAATCGCAAAGGATACGATAATCAACCCGCTTTTTCACCGGATGGCAAATACATACTTTATTCCTCCCAGAAGGACAGTGCCGGCCCAACGGATATTTATAAGTATGACCTGAAAACCGGAAAGAACACTCTGTTCACCAATACACCCACCAGCGAATATTCTCCCACGTTCATGCCCGATGGCAAAAATATTTCGGTGGTGATGGTGGAGAGCGATTCCACCCAGCGCCTCTGGAAGTTCCCTCTTGATGGCGGAAAGCCATCCCCGGTGATGGACCAGGTGGCCTTCATCGGCTATCACACATGGATAAATAAGGACAGCCTCGCGCTGTTTGTGCTTTCCATGCCTGCATTCACGCTGCAGATATTCAACATACACACGCAAAAGCCTTCGTTGGTAGGCGACAGTATAGGCCGTTGCATGCGGATGAAGGATGATAAGTTGTGGTTCACCACCAAAGCCGGCAGGTTCCAGAACGTATTTGAACTCTCCTTTAAGAATAAACAGGCCACATTAATTGGAATGCAGGAGAGTGAGGATTATTGCTTTTACAAAAACTCTTTGTGGTCCATTTCCGAAAATTCCATCGTATCCGGATTCATGAACAGCAAGGACGGGGCAGCCGAGATTGCCGATCTCTCAAAATTCGGTATCAGCAAACCAACCCGCATCGCAATTTCACCCGATGGAAAGAAACTGGCTGTGGTTTCCAATAAATAACCCTATATCTTAAATAAGGAATATTACAACCGCTTCCTTCATAAATTTCATTTGAAAAACTACTATCATGGATTTTATACCCAAGGAGATTGAAGACTACGCGCTGAAAAATTCAGAGGCTGAACCGGACGTGCTTTATCGTCTTAATCGCGAAACGCATATGAAGATGACTATGCCACAGATGCTCTCCGGACACATGCAGGGGCTGCTACTGCAAATGTTCAGCAAAATGATCCGCCCTACAACTATTTTAGAGATCGGAACTTTTACGGGTTATTCCGCGATTTGCTTGGCTCAGGGATTGCAGAAGGGAGGCAAATTGCACACCATAGACATCAATGAGGAGTTCAGTGAAATCATCCTTCGCCACGTTAAAGAAGCGGGCTTGGAGGGCAAAATAAGGCTCCATATAGGCCATGCTGTTAATATCTTACCTACCCTGAAAGAGCCCTTTGACCTCGTATTTATCGATGCCGATAAGGAGAACTACAGCACCTATTATGACCTGGTGTTCCCGCAGGTAAAACAGGGCGGATACATCATAGCGGATAATGTGCTTTGGAGTGGGAAAGTGCTCAGTTCTGCTATGAAAATGGACATTGAGACCAAATCTCTCTTTGAATACAGTCGTAAAATCCAGAGCGATTCCAGAGTAGAAAATGTGCTTCTTCCCCTGAGAGACGGGCTCATGATTGCCCGAAAAAAATAAATTTCCATAGGGGAATTTTCAATTTCTCCTATGAAAACTTATTAACAATCACATTTCCCCTATGAATGTGAATGAAAATGTCTTATCTTCGCTATGAAGTTAAACAAAAAGTTAAACTTTTAAAACCAAAACAAAAAACAAAATGGCAACAAAAAGAAAACCAAATGCGGCATTCATGGCTCCGCTGACTCCAACCGCTCAACTCGCAGCAGTAACAGGCGCAAAAGCGCTTCCACGCACAGAAGTTGCAAAAAAACTTTGGGCTTACATCAAGAAGAACAATCTTCAAGATAAGAAGAACAGACGCAACATCAATGCTGACGACACTCTCAAAGCGATCTTTGGCGGTAAAAAAACAGTGAGCATGTTTGAAATGACCAAATTGGTTAGCAAGCATCTCAAGAAGTAATTTTTTAAAAATTACGGTAAAGGCGGGTTAAGAAATTAATCCGCCTTTATTATTTTGCTGAGGATTACCGATTCACCCGAATATATTTTCAGGATGTATATGCCACTCGGCTGAGTGGAAAGGTCAATGGAAAGCGAAGATGAATTTGCTGGCAGCAAAGCAATTTTCCTCCCGAACAGGTCAAACACTTCTGTTTTTTCAATTATTGACTTTGTCCCGATAGCTATCGGGATTTGTATCGTAAACTTTCCTGAAGATGGATTTGGAAAAACAGATATATCCTTATTTGAACTATTTTCCGCAACAGCAGTTGTAAGGCAATTTCCCGGCATATTCGCATCCATCCATGCTATGCGGTTGCTGATCCATTGTTTCAGCCGATCAATCTCGCCTTGATAGGAAGTTGGAATAGGAGAAGGATTTGGCCACACATAAACTCCTATAATTGGCCAGAGTTTAAAATTTCTGTTTATCCCTTCTGTTAAATATCCGGCCGTGGAATCGATAAACGTATTGATATAAGCTATATCTAACACGGTGCTTCTTAATTGCAGCCACCGACATTTTAACTGATTGATAAGGTTGGTATCCTGCCCAAACCTGCCCCACCAGAATGGAAATCCGCTGTAATACCAGCCTGTATCGGTGGGGCTTCCGGCATAATTAGCATTCAGCCAGGCAATGTCAAAATCCCATGGAGGGCCAATGGTTAGTTTGCCCCCCTTGCTGAACTTATCTTTGTACAAATACATACTAAAATTGTAACCGTCAATGTTTCTGCTGAGTTCGGTGAGGATGAAATAATCCATGAAAGAATTCGGATCACAGTATTTTGCATAGCCGTTTACGGGATCTGCGAAATTCGGCCCTGACAACGCAGTTTCAAAACTATCCACATATTGCCGGATATAATCTTGCTGCTGCAGGCTGATAGAATCAGGGTCAGGATATTCATATTGCAAATAGACAGCCGAAGTAGCAGTAGTCCAGCCCCCGCCCGGATTGCCCGTGGGTTTATCCAACTTGATAATGTATCCTCCTGTAAGAGAATCGCCCGCATTTTCCCACGTATTTAATTTAGCAATGTCAACACGATTCTTGTCACGCTTAATCCTTTCCATCAAAATGTAAACTCCCTGATATTGTCCGTTTAGTACTAATTCACAGTATTTTGTGCGTGAAGCATACCTTCCCCAATCCCTATAAAACTTATAGGACAGAACATTTCGGATATGGGTTTTATCGGTGTAGGACGCGCTCAGTATCCAGTCATGCTCGGAAGGCATTCCGAGAAGCGATGTGTCCTTTTTTGTTCCGTCATTATTTCTTGTCTCAAAACCATAACTTTTTTTAGGGAAATTTTGAGAAGATGAACCGCGGATCTCAATGGCTATTTTTCCTTTGTAATTATTGAAAGGATCCGCCAGATGATTTTTCACTCCGATGCCATTGAAAATGATTCCCATATCGCAGGTAATTTTAGGTTCATCCGGAATGTTTTGGTTATTTGTGTTTATAACAACGATGGGGAGATTGGTAGAATCCAATGGCACCAATGCTGCCGGATTATTGCCGAACATAAGCCTCCAGTCAATCAGATTTCCGGTATTGCCTCCTGTATTATTATCATCATATACACGGAGTTTCCATATCCCATTTCCGTTTTGCCAGTTGTTTAAGATGGATAATTGTTGTTCGGGGATATAACTTCCATTAAATGGTGCGGTGCCGCTTACAATTGGAGTTATTGCATCCTGCCTGAAACAGGCAGTGAAATAATTATCGCCCAGGTCACCGTTATCAGTAGTCAGTTCTATAATGGTTCCATCGGGAGATTCCAGATAAATATCCAGGTCGCGGTCTTTGGTATGGGTTAGGTTTATGCATATTTCTTCCAACCCAAAAGCCGTATTAATTACGGAGGGATTAAGCCCCGTTACATTAATGGAAAAATAAGTGGTATCTAAATTATCGGAGACAGCTCCTCCAGCACCCGTGTATGTTTGGGCAAACAAACAGGATGAAATCAGAAGCTCAGAAAAGACGGATAATTTTTTTTTATGCATGGATGAATTTGAAACAGCCTTTATTTTTTATCTGACGATATTCACATGCCCTATGTAAGTATGGCGCCTGTCAAAAATATCGGTCAGCCTTACTTTCCATACATATACATCTTCCTGGGCAAACTGCTTGCTGCCTCCGCTCATATCCATGCCGCCTTTTGCCACCACTCCATCCCATTTACAGGAAGATGATAGTCCTTCCTGCTTAGGTACGGTGGCATCGCTGTCCCAGTTCGTGTTCTTGTCTTCCTTGTAGCAGTCCCATAGCTGGTTGCCCCATCGGTCAAAGAGCCAGATGTTGTATTCTTTCACTCCCCGGCTCTTTCCATAGAACAATTCATTCATAAAGTCTCCGTTAGGAGTGAACGTGTTGGGTATATAGAACGTATACTCCGGCACCAGTTCCACCACTTTGCACGTAGTATCCCAGCATCCGTACTGGTTCTGCACCCGTATGCAGATGTTGTAAGCGTAAAAGTCGTTCTCCGTAGCGGTTGCCGAGTATGAATGCACCGGATCGGTGTTTACAAAGTCCGAATCGTTGTCGCCAAAATTCCATGACCAGGACACTACGTCTGTAGACCACAGGTCACAGAAGGTGAATACAGGGTTGGTGGTAGGGGCTACCGTGGGCGCTACACAGAACTCGGCTTTGGGCCATGGATACACTTCCACCATCGGAAGCGCAATCGTATCCTTACAGCCGTAATTGGTTGTTACAATGAGCGAAACATTGTAGCTGCCAGGGGTATAGTAACAAATGTTTTGCGGGTCATTGGCGACAGAACTGGTAGGCGTTCCTCCGGGAAAGGACCATTGCCAGTTGTTTATAGTTCCATCGGTGGAGGTGGAAAGATTCGTATAATTGACGCATACAGGCGCGCAGCCTTTGTCGGGTGCAGAAAAGTTGGCAACCGGTGGATTGTATACAATTACCTGTTGAAGCACGGTATCCTTGCATCCCTGCGCGGAAGTTACAACCAGCGCTACAATGTGAGTGCCGGCTGTCGCATAAGTGGTTGCTGTGTTGTGCGAAGTGGTTGAAGTTGAGTTATAAGAAGCAGGAGTGCCGCCCGGCATACTCCAGTTCCATGACGCAATAGGGTCACCCGATACCGCCACTGATCCGTCTGTAAGTGTGGTGGCTACTCCTAAGCAGGGGGCAGTAGGTGTAATTGCTGCAGTGGGGAAACCGATCATAGAAAATGAATGTTGCATTGTATCTATACATCCTTCCGTTGATGTTACAATCAGTGTCACAGTATAAGTTCCAGGCGGATAATTTATTATACCAGGGTTTGATGCAGCAGAGGAGGTGGGTGTTCCCCCCGGAAAAGACCAGTTCCATGCAACAACAGGGCTTCCTGTTGAGGCAATGCTGATATCAGTAAAAGTCATAGTCCCACAAACTCCCGTACTGGTAAAATCTGAAGTAATATCCATTGGTTGAGGAGTAAAAGGCATCCAAAAATTACAGCCGGATCCCTGTTGCACATATACAGCGAAAACATCACCTATCTTGGGGATTGGGGTAATGCTTTGTGAAGAAGCGTTTGGAAGACCGGTATATAGCTGTTTGTTCTGATACCATGTATATGTATATGGATTAAATGGATCGGAAGCAGGTCCCACAATAGTTGTTTGCTGACCCAAACAAAACGGATTGACAGCCCCGGAAAGAGGGGGACAATGAAAATCCCAATAGGATTGTGCAAAATGACCGCCTAAACCACAATCCGCATTGGTAACAACGACTGTTAATATCTGATTTACGTATGCAGATAAATTCACTCCAACAACTGTCCATGGCTTATACCAAACAGCGCCATTACTAGTACTAGGACAAATTGCCTCATAAAATCCGGACAAATTATAAGCTGTATAAGTAAAACAGGCGCAAGGAATGGGGGTCCCCGCCTGATCGTAAACGCATAAACTAACAAAAGGCCGATAGCCTGGAAGATGGGGATTAGTAGTGCTGTCTGGTTCGTCAAGAAATACAGAATATGCATAAATAAAATTTGTATCGTTTGGCGCTACCGTCAATGGATATGTTAGTTGTTCTACACAACCAGACGTACATCCGCCCACTATACCATTGGTTTGCGGTTGGCCCAATTGAATGGAAGCATTGCCAAATCCTGGCGCCACAACCGGAACGGGAGGATCTCCCGGATTTACGCCCGGAGTGCAGGGATCAATGCCTGCACCGCCAGTAAGATTAAAGCGAGGTGCTATAGGGGTTCCAACTCCCGGTGTGATAGTAACAGTACCGCTGCCAATGTTACCAGTTGCTGCTATCCATGCACCCCAACCATTTTCAACTCCCATATCGGAACAAGCAGCAAAAGGAATAGGATTCTTTTGTTTTTCCAATTGTGTCCATTGTATTGTTCTGCCATTTTTGATTAAACTTTTTCGTTCCGCAATAATTTTGTCAATAGTAGCAGCCGGTATCCCGTCTGCTTTCAGCATCTCTCGTTGTTTCTGTTCATCAAATTCTGTAATAATATTCTTACCCTTTACGGAATAATCTTTTTGATATTTCACCTCTTGCGCGTTCAAATTTGTGGAGAAGAATGCAAATACACAAGCCATTCTGATAATAGCTGAAGCAGGCAGTATCTTGTATATTATTTCTTGTAACTGCTTCAAAGTGTGAATTTTAAAAACGCTCCTTGAATGATAAGACGTATAATTGACAATAGGTTGCCTGCCCGACTTCATGTTTTTTTTGATCGCAGGTACATACGTCTGCAAGATTTAATTTTATCGTACAACATTAAACTTGCCGGTGCGAAGAGACGCACCGCTTTTATCAACCACGCAATAAGAGTATAACCCCGATGATAAAACTGAAGTGTTTATCCTGCCCGATTTCATCTTCATGCCATTCGTTGTGAGTGAAAGAGGAGTGGTGGAGATGATTCTTCCGGTTGCATCATAGGCGGTTACTGAATATGCATCGGTAAGTTCATCCACAGAGATATTTATGAATTCTTTTGCCGGATTCGGGAACAACGTAACCCCCTCCGCACTCAGGTTTTCATTAATGGTATTCAACCCGGAGAATGAAATATCATCCACCCAGAGAGTACTGCCTGCTTTTCCGCAATTAAGGCACATAGTATTATTTACGTTAAATAATTTTGTAGAAGAAAATGTAATCGCCATTGAATCCGGAAGTTCAGCAGAAAAAGCAGGGTTGTACATTATGGCAACACTTTGAAAGGCGTAGCTATTAACTGTTGCGCCTGTTTTCCAGTAGCCGAATCCTAGTGTATCATCGGTCGTGCTATTCCAAAGGGTGATAAGAAATTCTGCTGTATCATTCGCAGCCGGAGTGTATTTATACCAGAAATCCACAGTTGCCGGACGGCTTGTGTATGGCATCCCAAACTTTGGAGCAAAACTAACAAGTTTACCAGGGGCTGCCAAGCCAATTGGATTAGGTAAGCCTGCAACAGGGCTGGTCATGGTTACAGAAAGAAGCCTCATTGCTTTTGCCCCGCCATGAACATTGGCAGGGGCAGTCTCTTCAAATGCAGATTGAGGGTTCCCTATAATCATCAACTCATTTTCGCTGATCCAGCCGGTAGGTTCTGTGCCTGTCCAACTTTCAAAATCCCACATGGGAGTTTGTGCAAATACACAAAAAGAAGCACTTGAAATAACGGCAGAGAGTAAAAGTTTTTTCATCGTACAACATTAAACTTGCCGGTGCGAAGAGGCGCACCGCTTTTATCAACTACGGAATAAGAATATAATCCCGATGGTAAAGTTGAAGTGTTTATCATGCCCGATTTCCTGTTCATGCCATGCGTTGTGAGTGAAAGAGGAGTGGTGGAAACGCTCCTTCCGGTTACATCATACGCGGTTACAGAATAAGCTTCATCCAGCGCATCTACAGCGATGTTGACAAACTCTTTTGCCGGATTCGGGAATAACGTAACTCCCTCAGCGCTCAGGTTTTCGTTAATGCCATTCCAACCGGAGAATGAAATATCATCTACCCAAAGCGTGCTGCCTGCTTTTCCGCAATTCGTGCAAAAAGTATAATTAGCGTTGAATAACCTTGATGAAGAAAAAGTAAGAGCCATTGAATCCGGAAGTTCAGCAGAAAAAGCAGGATCGTATATTATTGGGACACCTTGCGCAGTATAGGCGCTGACTGCCGTTCCTGTGTTCCAGTAAGCAGAGCCCAATGTATCACCAGTTGTGCTGTTCCAAAGGAAGATTAAAAATTCAGCAGTATCGCCTGCAGCAGGAGTGTATTTATACCAGAAATTCACCAATGCAGGACGACTTGTATATTGCATGCCGAATTTTGGAGCAAAGCTAACAAGTTTACCAGGGGCTGCCAAGCCAATTGGGTTAGGTAAGCCTACAACGGGACTGGTCATGGTTACAGAAAGAAGCCTCATTGCTTTTGCGCCACCATGAACATTGGCAGGGGCAGTCTCTTCAAATACAGATTGAGGGTTCCCTATAATCATCAACTCATTTTCGCTGATCCAGCCGGCAGGTTCTGTGCCTGTCCAACTTTCAAAATCCCATGTGGGGGTTTGTGCAAATACACAAAAAGAAGCACTTGAAATAATGGCGGAGAGTAAAAGTTTTTTCATAGGGAGATTTTTTTTATTAGAGGGACAAAGGTAGAAAAAAAATGTGTTTCTGCAAATATTTTAAGGATTTTTATTTAAGAAGATTGTATAGGTGATTGGATTATGCGCTTATATTTGCCCTTTCTTACCTAAGGCGGGACTTCAATGCGAAAGAATCTTATTATTATTATTATCCTTGTTTTTGTGGCGGGTATTGCTGTTGTCTTCTATTTGTATAAGAATGGAGGTATACTTGGCGGTAAGGATATTTCGGAAGGTGTTATTGAATATGACATCACCTACCCAAAACTTGATCCGAACAGCATGATGGTTTCCGGAATGCCCAGTAAAGCATATTTGCGTTTTAAAGGCAATAATATGTCAAACGACATGTCAGGCATGATGGGACTTATCAGCATCACTTATATATCCAATCATCAGAGCCGGGTTGTGGAACAAAGGCTGACACTCATCAATAAAAAATATGCTTCAGAAATATCTGCCGATGATCTGAAAAGACTGAATGATTCTTATCTAAGTTCAGTGGAAGATGGGGGCGGTTCTGCAGAAATCGCAGGATATAAGTGCAAAGAAGCCATTGTTAAATTAATGGATGGAGAACAGGTAAAAATATATTACACCAATGATATTGGCATTGAAAACCCAAACTGGTCTAATCCGTACAGCAAAATTGACGGAGTGCTGATGGAATTTCAGATGGAACGTTACGGGGTGGTCATGCATCTGCGGGCAAAATCTGTTCTTGCCCAAAAGGTAGAGGATGAGGCTTTTCAAATTCCGGCCGATTCTACCGAGTACAAAAAAATTATTTTCTCTGAATTGGAGAAAATACTTGAGGAGTTGAATCCCGGCTCCAATTGAGATAAAATATTTCCTCTTCAAGCGATTGGGTGTAATTAAATTATCGCTTATATTTGTCCCTTATTAAGCGGGTACCTTTTTATTATGCGTAAAACAATAATTTTCATTTTTGCTCTTGTTTTAATTGGAGCAGGTATTTTCTTTTATTTGTACAGAGGAGGAGAGTTGTTTGAGAAAATGCTTGTGTGGAAGAATGTCACGGAAGGGGTCATTGAGTATGAGGTCACATATCCCAAACTAGATCCCAATAGCATGATAGCTGCGGCCCTGCCGGATAAGGCATACATGCGTTTCAAAAATAATAACATGATTACCGAAATGTCAGCTATGATGTTCAACATTTCATACATCTCAAACCAATCAAATAAGTCGGTTGCGCAAACCTTTACCCTCTTCAGTAAAAAAAATGTTTCCGATATTTCAGCGGCAGACATGAAAAAGCTGAATGGATCCTACCTGAGCAGTATTGAGGAGGGAACACATACCCGGCAAATTGCCGGATTCACATGCAAAGAAGTAATAGCTAAGTTGCAAACCGGTGAATCCATTCGTGTATATTACACGAATGATATCGGAATCAATAACCCCAATTGGTCAAATCCCTATACTAAAATAGATGGGGTGCTGATGGATTTCCAGTTAGAAAGCTACGGGCTTTCCATGCACCTGAAGGCAAAAACTCTTCTTCCGCAAAAGATTGAAGACAGTGCATTTGATATTCCGGCCGATCAACAAAAAATTCCATTCGCTGAATTAGAGGCAATGCTTCGAGCTGCAGTATCTAATTGAGCTAAAATATTTCTTCCCGGCCTCCGTTATAGTGTAATTAGCCATACTTTCTACACGTCTGCTTTTTTAACATCAATCCGTTAACAAGTTATTGGCTGGAACAAGGATTATGGAGTGCTTCGTACCTATTTTTGAATAACAATGAAAGGTACAGAGGGATAAGAGCATAGAGGTGTAAAACACATCTACATCCAATTCCCTATACCTTATACCTTATACCCCTCTCATGGATCAGGAAGAAGAAGTTATATCAACCAACAAGTTTAAGAACGCCAGGAACGAGTTCAGGAAATCACGCCCTGAAACTGAAGAGGAGGATACGTTGATAGAGGAAGACGCTGAAGAAGATGACGATCCCGCTATTGAGAAATCTGAAAAGACCGGTAAGGCCGGGAAACAGGAGTTAAACAGCGAAACAGCAGCTCCTAAAAGAAAAAGAAAGTTACCGAAAGAAAGAGTAAACCTGTTTCAGCCCGTTATTAATTTTATCAAAGATGATCGCCTGCACAGGATAACAGGGCTAACATTAATCCTCTCATCCATCTATTTACTTGTTGCCTTCACCTCTTTCCTGTTTACCTGGAAAGCAGATCAGGACAAGGTACTGGGATCATGGTGGGAATTATTTTTTGCAAGTGATGAGATAGCGCCTGCTATCAGCGACACAGGGGTTGATAACTGGCTCGGCAAGCTTGGTGCGGTGGTTTCGCACCTGTTCATCCACCGGGGATTTGGAATAGCTTCTTACTTTTTTGTGGCGTTCTCTTTTCTGGCAGGCTTCAGGATACTTTTCAAAACATCTCCTTTTCCGCTGCGTACATTTTTCAAACGTTCCTTGTTTATCCTGTTCTGGAGCTCGGTAGGGATCGGATATATTTTCCACAACGATTACTTTTTTCTGGGTGGCGCTTTCGGATATCAGACCAGCCTGTGGCTGAATCAATCGATAGGCATCATAGGTACAGGATTCCTGATGGTGTTTTCGTTTTTCGGGTTCATGGCGATCTCGTTTAACTATGCGTTTGACTGGATGAGAAGCAAAAAATCCGAAGAGGCTATGGAATCCCTCGATACGATGGAGAAAAACGAAGTGCTTCCTGCGGAAAACATTGAGATGGAGGTGATCACTGTTCAGCCGATCGAAGAAAAGGAAAAACCGATTGAACTTCCTGTGGAAGAATCCATACATGAAACAGGGACGATAGAGGAGCCGAAACAAATGACGTTTGAGATGGTTCCCGAAGTGCAGGAAATCAGAACGGAAGAAACGGAAGCAAACGAAGAGAATGTCCAGTTTACCGTGGCGCAGATGAATGAAGAGGCTATTGTGGAAGAAACAGAAGACGATCTTTCTTCTTTCGGTGATTTTGACCCGACTCTTGAACTTTCGGATTACCAAAAACCTTCCATAGAGCTGCTGAAAGAATATGGCAACAACGAAACCAATGTGAACCAGGAGGAACTGGTAACGAACAAAGACAGGATCGTAAGCACGCTCAAAAGTTTCGGCATTGAGATCGCCAAGATCAAAGCAACCATTGGTCCAACTGTTACGCTGTATGAGATCATTCCCGCAGAAGGGGTGCGCATTTCCAAGATCAAAAACCTGGAGGATGACATAGCCCTTTCACTGGCAGCCCTGGGCATCCGCATCATTGCGCCCATGCCCGGAAAGGGAACCATTGGCATTGAAGTTCCTAACCAGAATCCGGAAATGGTTTCCATGCGCTCTGTCATTGCTTCCGAAAAATTTCAGAACACCTCATTTGAGCTGCCCTTCGGGCTTGGAAAAACGATTTCCAACGAAACATTCATTGCCGACCTAACTAAAATGCCCCACTTGCTGATAGCGGGAACAACCGGGCAGGGAAAATCGGTAGGATTGAACGTGATTCTCACTTCGCTTCTTTATAAAAAACATCCCGCGCAGGTAAAATTTGTGCTGATCGATCCCAAGCGCGTGGAATTGACGCTCTTCAAAAAGATCGAAAGACATTTCCTCGCGAAACTCCCTAATTCGGAAGATGCCATCATTACAGACACCACTAAAGTGATCCATACGCTCAAATCGCTTTGCATGGAAATGGACGACCGCCTGAACCTCTTCAATATTTCGAGTACGAAAAATATTAAGGAGTATAACACTAAGTTCATAGACCGGAAATTAAATCCCAAAAAAGGTCATAAATTTCTTCCTTATATAGTGGTGGTGGTGGATGAATTTGGAGACCTGATCGCACAGGCAGGAAAGGAAATAGAGACTCCATTAACACGCCTGGCGGCCGTTGCAAGGGCAACAGGAATACATTTGATCATTGCAACTCAGCGCCCATCTGTGAATGTGGTAACCGGTCTTATCAAAGCCAACTTTCCCGCACGTATCGCCTTCCGTGTTCAATCCAAGATCGATTCAAGAACCATTCTTGATTCAGGAGGTGCCGATCAGTTAGTAGGCAAGGGCGACATGCTGTTCTCTTTAGGCAGTGAACTCATTCGCCTGCAATGCCCGTTTGTGGATACTCCGGAAGTTGACGCAGTTACTGATTTCATCGGTAATCAGCGCGCGTATCCGGAAGCGTTCAAGCTTCCTGAATACATAGATGAAGATGCAGAAGGACTTGATGATCTTGACCCTTCAGAACGGGACAGTTTCTTTGCTGAAGCTGCCCGAATTGTTGTTACTCATCAACAGGGATCAGCCTCCCTCTTGCAGCGCAAGCTCAAGCTGGGCTATAACCGAGCTGGCAGGATTGTAGACCAATTGGAGTCTGCAGGTATAATTGGGCCATTTAAGGGAAGTAAGGCGCGCGAGGTGCTTATAAAGGATCCTGCATCTTTGGAACAATTATTGTCTAAAGCAGATTGGAGCGTGGATGGTATGGGGGATAATACTCCGATCGTCTGAAACGCCCAAAACCCTTAATATTGATGCTATGAAAGCTAAATTCGTCATTCGTCATTTGTCATTTGTCGTTTCTATTGCCTACTGCCTACCTGCCCGCCATCTTATATTGCTATTGTTGGCAGGCGGGCTGCCTACTGCCTACTGTTTTTCCCAGCAGCCCAAAGAAGTAGTTGATACAAAGGCTAAAGCAATATTAGATGAGGTTGCAGCAAAGACCAAATCCTACACTTCGATAAAAGCCGAGTTCGGGTCTGTTACTGAAAAGAAGGTAAGCAACACCGAATCAAAAGTTACGGAAACACAGTCGGGCACATTGCAACTGAAAGGAGAAAAATACAAACTGGAAATTAAGGGACAGGTAATTTTTTGCGACAGCAAAACCCAGTGGACATATATCAAGGAATCAAACGAAGTGCAGATCAACAATGCGCCCGACCCTAAAGCAACCGATGATCCAAATCCTGTGAATATTTTTACCCTTTACGAAAAGGGATATAAATATAAATATGCGAACGAAGAGGTGATGAACGGAACTAAAGTAGAGGTGGTGAGTCTGTTCCCGCTTGCGCCCGATAAAAAAGCGTATCACACGATACGGCTCAGTATTGACAAAATAAAAAAGCAGATCGTGTCAGTCAAGATAATGAACAAGAACGGGACGATCAACACAATCACGGTCAAAACATTCATCGCCAATTCCGAAATGCCGGATGCGATGTTTATATTCAACAAAGCGGAATATAAGGGGGTAGAGGTGGTGGATTTACGGGATAACTAACAGGGGAAATATTTTCACTTAGGTATGATCAATAAACCCGTAATATTAGGATGGACTTTTAATATTCGTCCTCGTTGAAAAAGAAATCCTCCTTGGTAGGATAATCGGGCCAGATGTCGTCAATAGATTCAAACACTTCTTCATCGTCTTCGATCTCCTGAAGGTTTTCAATCACTTCCATGGGAGCGCCTGTGCGAAGACCGAAATCAACCAATTCGTCTTTGGTAGCAGGCCACGGTGCGTCTTCGAGATAAGAGGCGAGTTCTAATGTCCAGTACATGTTTTGACGATTTTATTTCCCCGACATCTGCCAGGGCAAATTGCTTTATAATTTTTTTGAGTTTCCTCAAATCGTGCGCGAAGATAAAAATTTATGATACCAAACAAAGAAATTGTAAAGAAATTTTATAGGATTTTTTTCCCCTTATAAGGAGGGCTTCCAGGGAACCTCTTTCGCTTTAAGGTCCTTGGTGAGTTTGCGGGAAAGGACAAAAAGGTAGTCTGACAGGCGGTTGAGGTATTTGATGATGCTATCGTCCACCTTTTCTTCGCTGGCAAGTCTTACTGAACACCTTTCAGCTCTGCGGCAAACACATCGGGCAATATGACAGTATGAAGCAATGGTATGCCCTCCGGGAAGAACGAATGAGCGCATTTCGGGAAGAGATTCATTCATCTTGTCTATTTCTTTTTCCAGTATAGTGATATCTTCTTCTTTTATGTCAGGAATCTTTGCTTTGGATTTGGCAGGATCAGAAGCTAAATGAGAGCCAATGGTAAATAATCGATCTTGAATGTGGATGAGTATCTCTTTCGAATGCTTGTCAATATTTTGATCGCGAATTAACCCAATCCATGAGTTCAGTTCATCCACGGTTCCGTAAGACTCGATTCTGATATGGGATTTTTTAACCCTTGTTCCACCGAGAAGTCCGGTTTCCCCTTTATCGCCTTTCTTTGTATATATTTTCATGCAATTGTCTGTTGTTTACTATCTACCGTCAATTTCGATTTTTCAACCGTGATTATGTTTTCATTCAGTCTGTCGGATTCAACCAATCCGTCTTTCAGGCGTACAATCCGATGCGCGTGCTGAGCAATATCTTCTTCGTGTGTAACCAAAATGATAGTGTTTCCTTGCTTATGAATTTCTTCGAACAATCCCATTATTTCTTCCGAAGTTTTTGAATCTAAATTTCCGGTTGGCTCATCGGCAAGAATGATGGAGGGCTTGTTCACCAGTGCGCGTGCAACCGCAACTCTCTGCTTTTGTCCTCCCGAAAGTTCATTGGGCTTGTGCTTTACCCGGTCGCCCAGTCCAACATGTTCAAGGGCAGCTATTGCCATTTGCAGCCTGTCTTTTTTATTAATACCTGAATAAACAAGCGGCACCGTTACATTTTCCAACGCAGAAAGTCGGGGCATGAGGTTAAAGGTCTGAAACACAAAACCAATTTCTTTGTTCCGTACTTCTGCCAGCTCATTATCCGACATTCTTGCAACTGAAATTCCATTCAGAATATATTCTCCTTTTGAGGGTGTATCCAAACAACCAAGCATATTCATCAGGGTAGACTTTCCGGAACCTGAGGGTCCCATCAGCGCCACATATTCATTCTTGTAAATATCCAGTGTAACCGAGCGGAGGGCGTAGATCACCTCACTTCCCACCTTATAGGAACGACCAATGTCCTTGAGTTGGATGATGGTTTTCATTGATAGAGCAAAGTTATTTATTTCGGCTAAAGCCGGATTTGTTTCTGCTTCCTATTAACTACCGGGCATTTCTAAAAACCCTCTTTTCGCCTCACCCTTCCCTCTCCTCAAGAAAGGGTATAGGGTAGTTTTTAGAGATGCCCTACCTGAAGGTCGTGGAAAATGCGGCAAGCGTTCAAAAGAGATTTTACCTGTTGAGTTGTGTATTTAATAGCCAGGACCTTCAGGTCTGGGTAAAAAAGGCAGGGTGTAAAAGGGCTTTAGCCCAATTATCAATAGCGTAAGGTGAAATTTTCTTTCACCTGCTCCTTTCGAAAGAACACAATCCCAAGGAAGAACAGGTCAACAGTTAAAGATATGTTCGGATGCGCCTTGATCTCCTCCCATGCATCTTCCATTTCATCGGACCAATGTATATCATCAAAAATAAAAATGGAATCGTTGCTTGCCCGGGCAAGGCATAATTTGAAATAATTTAGTGTAGGCGCTTTCCGATGGTTTCCGTCTATGAATACCAAGTTGCCGGCTCCTTGCTGCCGGCTACTGGCTAATACATCCGGAAGAACAACATCAAAATTGCCAACAATGGGTTCAATATTTTTCAAGCCAAGCGATTCAAAATTCTTTTTAGCTTCTGCTGCAGTGTTCGGACAACCCTCTATCGTAATAACTTGTGTATTTGGGTTTGCTGAGGCGAGATAACTGGTGCTGATGCCAAGTGAAGTTCCCAATTCAAGAATGATAGTTGGTTTGAAATGATAAGCAAGCCGGAAAAGCAACTCACAATATTTCCTGTTTTTAGCAGACCCCTCAGCAATTTTACTTATAGTTCTTTTGCCCGATCTCCCTGCACCCAGATCCTTTACTTCAATTTTTTTTTTTGATGCAAGAAGCTTTTTTCTGAGCTGCTCGATTTTGTCAAATGAATAATAACTTCCTTTTTTATTTATTACATCATTGTAAAGCCCAAATACAAAAGGAGAATGAATGCCATGCCCATTTTTAGCCAAAAACCAATACTTTAGGTATTTAATTAGGAAGGAGAATTGCTTCATGGGGCGAAGGTACTAATTCATGTTTTAATTTTCCTACTTTTGAGGAAATGAAAACACTACATACAATTTTAGCTGTTGGCTTGTTTTTCTCTCCTCTCTGGCGGGAAGGGATTGGGAATGAGGCTTCAGCACAAACCAAACCCATGGAAAACTTCGCCATTGTCATTCACGGAGGGGCGGGAACTATCCTTAAAGATAGCATGAGCCCTGCACTTGAACAGCAGTATAAAGATAAGCTCAATGAAGCGCTTAAGTCCGGATACAATATTCTTGCAAAAGGAGGGACTTCCATGGATGCCGTTGTGGCAGCCATCAAAGTGATGGAGGATTCTCCTTTGTTTAATGCCGGCAAGGGCGCGGTGTTTGCCAATGACGGCACCAATTCCATGGATGCCAGCATCATGGATGGCAAAACAATTAAGGCGGGAGCCGTAGCAGGAGTGCATACCATTCGCAACCCGATAGAAGGCGCAAGGGCTGTGATGGAGAAATCCAAACACGTAATGCTTTCGGGAGATGGAGCGGACAAGTTTGCGAAAGAGCAGGGACTTAAAATTGAAGACCCAAAATATTTCTTTGATGAGAAAAGATGGAAACAATTCCATGAGATCAAAAAGAAGGATGAAATTAAATTAGATCATTCATCAGATACCTCGGGTTCCATCAACCCGTTGGATGTGGAGTTTCTGGGAGATGGTTCAATCCCGCTTACCACAGGCGACAAATTCGGAACCGTGGGCTGCGTGGCATTGGACAAATACGGGAATCTGGCAGCGGGCACTTCTACGGGCGGCATGACCAACAAAAAGTGGGACAGGGTGGGAGATTCTCCCATCATTGGGGCCGGAACATACGCCAACAATAAGACCTGCGGGGTTTCCTGTACAGGTCACGGGGAGTATTTTATCCGCAACGTGGTAGCCTATGATGTAGCAGCGCTTATGGAATACAAAGAACTATCGGTTGAGCAGGCAGCAAACGAAGTAATAATGAAAAAATTGAAAGCTCAGGGAGCCGAGGGCGGACTTATTGCCATGGATGCGAAAGGAAATATAACCATGCCTTTTAACACCCCAGGAATGTATAGGGGTTATACGAAACAGGATGGAAAAACGTGGATTGGAATCTACGGGAGTGATAAATGAAATCTTCCGGTGGAATCCACTTACCGAATTCCAAACCAACCACTCCATGCCTTTTGACCCGCAAATAAATTTGATGTATTTATTTTCTTTCATACTCCTTCCTCTTTTTTTGATGATCCATGATTTTTTAGAATTGAGTTCTTCATCCATACGGCATTTTTTATTCTTTCCAAAAGAAAAACATATTGATAAATAAGAAGCGAAGTTACCACGCCAATGACAGACCCTGCACAAACATCATTCAAAAAATGCTGGGAAAGGTAAACACGTGAAAAGCCAATCAGAAGCGCAATGCAAAACATCAGGAATTTCAAAAGTCTGTTTTCAAGGACAAGAGCAAGGCAAAAAAATGTAGCGAAGGCAGCCGTTGTGTGTCCGGAAGGAAAACTATTGTACGAGTAATTCTCTACCCATGGGATTAATTTCAGTTCAGTAATCCCTTCGAAGTATTTTTTGGGTCGTACCTGATCTGCAAAAATGGTGTGCTTGAGTGTTTGCGTTACAAGTGCTGCCAGGATATTACTTGCAGCAATCAGGATGGCGTGCCTGTATCTGATAAAGCAAAGCAGCATTATTATGATAACTACTGTATAGCCATCTCCCAGATAAGTTGCCAGGAAAAAAAAGTGGTCGAAGAACTCTGCTCTATATTGATTTATGATGAGATGCGCTTCCCCTTTCGAGTATAAGGCGCCAAAAATTCCGGCTACAACAAGGAATAATAAATAAGGTAAAAGGAAAGCAAAATTTTTCCGGATTGTTTTCTTCATCACAGATATAGGAAGCCTACACTTTTGAACCGATCACTTTCATCAGTCGCTGCACTTGTCCCTGCCACAACACTTCAAGGGAGTTCTTATCCTCCATGTTTTCAGCAAAGTCGGTGATGACAAGGGATAGTTCGTGTGTCAGCTCATTCTTCTCTATTCTGAACTCAAAATAGGTGTCAGCAGATCGATCCGTCCAGCGAAAGCGGATTGATCTGCCTTCAGTTATATTTAACATTTCCGCCTCTTGTTTCGCGCCATCCCAAACGAATGTATAAATATTCCCATGGACATTTACGTCATCCGCAAACCATTCGGAAAGCCCGCTTGGACTTGTAATAAATTCAAAAAGCAATTTGGGAGAAGCGTATATAATGTATTCAAGGATCAGTTTGTTCTTAGGTTCAGGGGTTGATGGTTTAGCAATAATCGGGGTGGAGATAACTGCTGCCGATGTAGTGTTTTGAGTAATGATTGCAACTTTCTCTGGTGTCCGAATGGACTTTCCGATAGCCTTCGTAATTGGTTTTTTCTTACCTTTTTTTGTCTTCGTAACTTTCTTCTTGACCATATTATCAATTGCAAATGTGCGGGCAATGTATAAAAAAAACATTTACACCAGCAAAATACCTTTTTCAGGTTGTTGATTTTAATATCTTTGCCGCCTTTTAAGGGACTTTTAATGGCGAGGTAGCTCAGCTGGTTAGAGCGCAGCACTCATAATGCTGAGGTCGAGGGTTCGAGTCCCTCTCTCGCTACTTATTTTTTGATGTTCAGTGAATCAATCTGTGCATTCCGCCCTTAATTCCTAAATAATTCCTAAATGAAGGTACTTGTTTTAGATAATTATGATTCATTCACGTACAACCTTGTTCAATACATGGAAAGGGCAGGTAATGTTGAGATAGACGTGTACAGAAATGATAAGATAATGATGGAGGACATTAACGGCTATGATAAGATTCTTTTATCGCCCGGCCCGGGGATACCTAAAGAAGCAGGAATCCTGATGGACGTGATCCGGGAGTACGCTCCGAAAAAAAGCCTTTTTGGAGTTTGCCTTGGGCAACAGGCGATAGCTGAAGTATTCGGGGGAAGGCTCATCAATCTTGATGCTGCGTATCATGGCGTAGCAACCGAAATGGAAGTGCTTAGAGAGGATATTTTATTTAAAGGAGTGCCAAAAAAATTTAAAGCGGGACGTTACCATTCCTGGGTGGTGGATGATAAAAAATTTCCTGACGAATTAGAGATCACCGTTAAAGATGAGAATGGTTACATCATGGGACTGCGGCACAAACAATTAGATGTGCGCGCTGTGCAGTTTCATCCTGAAAGCATTTTAACCGAGTATGGAATGCTGATTATAAAGAACTGGGTAGAGGGATGAATCTCTTTGTTGGGAATTTCCAAAAGTGGCAGCAAGTGAAAACCACAAAACACTATATGCCCCGAAAAAATCTTACGCATACTATTTTGGTGGAATCTACTGACCGAATTTCAAACCAATTATTACAAGATATTGAAATTTTAGCCAATCTAAAAACATATATATCACCCGATTAATCGCATTACAGCTATATAAGCTCCATGCAATAGCAGCTTCCTCATCGCTTATGTTCTCAATACCCGGAAATGACTTAACACTTCCTATGGTCAGATCCTCGTAAACTTTTTTCTTTCCCATCGTATTTTTAATTGCAAAATACTCAATCCTCTTTCCCAGTGTAGTATCATAGTAGCAATACTACCACATTTTTCGCATCCTGACTACATTTCCGGGCAGATTGCATTTTTCATAATAAAATAAAAATCAGCGCATTACATTTTTTGGAATTTTCTTTTTCAAAAACCTTTTTTCTTAATACTACAACTACTACACTACTACTTCTATATATATTATTTATTATTAAGCAATTATAAAATTATAATGTAGTAGTTGTAGTATTTGTAGTAGTGTGGTAAGATTAAAACAGAAAAAATTAGATTTTGATTTATGTCAATCTTTCTTCCAGCAAATCCTTCCAAATAACAAACCCTTTCCTTTCATCGGAATAATCATGAACAATTCTGCTGAACCCATCGGTTTGGCTTCCAAGATATTCCTGCCTTCCGGTTGTCCTGATCTTCCCGATGTATGAATCTATCTCTTTCAGTTTGTTTTTGAGGGCTGGAATGTTTTTATGAACGTGCCATACATAAGTTGCTTCTTCGGTGTCGAGTGTTTCCCAAATAACATGGTATTGGTGCTTACCGCTAAGTAGGAATACGAATGAAAATGGATATAGAACAAACCGCAGCTTCAAAATATTGCTTTCATGCTTTTGGGATAGATAAACCAGTTGACGGTGATGTTTTACGTTCTTGTTTTTCAGAATGTCGTCTAAAAGTTCTTTCTCTGAGCCGTACAGAGGCGACTTTTGTTCATCCTGAACTTGATTTAGATCGAGCAAATTATCTTCACCCTTTGGAATCTTTCCAAAAATTCCTTTTGAAACAAATTGAAATTTTACGCTGTCTATAATCTCTCTGTTTATTTTGCTCAAATCATGGGAAGATGCTGTATGAATTACCGGAACTCCATTATGAAACTTCGCCAGTACATCAATTTTTACCTTTTTTGTTTTCAGAATTTTTGAAAAGTATGGCTTCAATACATCAAATTCAGGGCGCATCTCGTTATTCTCCACCTCAAATTCCTGCTCGGTATTTATCTGTGGGATCAAGTGTTTGAATGCAACCGCCCCAAATCGAAACTCAAGCTGCTCAATCGGAATATTTATTCGCTGCTCATAAACAAAAGTGCTTGTATCAGAATCACTCTTGCTATCAGGTTGGCTGAATAGGGTACCGCTTAAATAGAATTTCTTGTAGTAGGCGTTTCTTTTTTGAAATAATTTTTCGAGGTATTCAATTTTGTGATCCCTATAATCATAAATAACAGGCGTTATTTCTGAACGCTGAGCCCTGCCTATGTATTGAATCAGCTTACCTTCAAACGAGAAAGGATAAACCAAAAACAGGCATTCTATTTTTTGCAAATCGCTTCCTTCCCCAAAATATTGTCCGGTAGTGATAAGCACCTGAAAATTTCCTTCTTTCAATATTTCCCATTTCGTTTTCTTGTTGGAATAAGAATCATCTCCGCTTAATGTTATGGCTTCGTACTTCTGCTTTAGGTATTGGTGCAGCGTATCAATATGCTCTTTTCTTTCTGTTACGATTACTGCTTTCTTTCCTTTGTTCAGTTCCGCCACTACATCATCCAAAATAAGTTTGTTCCGACCTGAATCATGCACCAATACTTTCGATACTGTTTCAAACTTATCAGTTTTGGCATTGAACGGAATAGACAGTTCGGTATTTCGTACAATAATTTTTGCTCCGGGAGTGTCTGAAATATCCTGTGGTTCGACTTCGGAGATAATATCCCCTAAATGAATAAAAATTAGTTTGCCATCGTTGTATTTTCGGAAGGGCGTGGCTGTTAATCCATACAAATAAAAAGTGTGGAATTTTGAAATTGTATTTCTGAAAGTATCTGCCGGAACATGATGACATTCATCAACAATAATGGTTCCGAAAGATTTTAAGAGTTTCTCAGCTTGCTCTGATTCAATAGCCTTTTCTAAACTTTGGATCATTGCAATCGTTATGTGTTTCCCAAGAGTATTTTTTCCCTGACCAATTTTCCCGATTTCTCTTTTGGGAATGCCAAGAAAAGATTCTATCCTTTCTGCCCATTGGTCGGCAAGTTGTTTGCGATGCACAATAATTAATGCGGGTTGCTGCTTGTTGGCAATTACAGAAAGACCGATAATTGTTTTGCCTGACCCCGGAGGTGCTACAATAACTCCAAAATCTTTTTTCTTCGTGCCTTCTAATACAGGCTTCTGATGTTCTCTTAATTCGATACTTGGCGAAAAAAGAACCGCATTTGCTTTCTGCCTTTCATCATTAAAATCATATTCGATGGTATGCTCCCTGAAAAAGCGGATTAGCTTTCCAATGAAACCTCTTGGAATAATTATATCATCTTCTGTTTCCTCTATCATTTTAAAGTACCGCTCCGTCCCCCATACATTTTTTCCCATTTTCTTTTTTATAAAATATTCGGTGTTGGCAAAATTGAGTTCGTCTTTCAGGAAATTAATCAACGGGGTAGTTAAGCTGGAACGGTTTATATAAACTGCATTTTTTAGGCGTACATTGATTTTACCAGCAACAACGGGTTTTTCTTGTGGAGATGAGGGGGAATGGACTAATTCCTGATATAAGCTATCGAGTCTTTCAAGCGATACTTTTTTGATGTTCTTCAGAAATTCCCACTGGTCGCTAAAGGTTCTAAAGTTTCAGGGTCAATGAAACAACTATTTCCTGTCTGCATAGCGGTTTTATGGAAAGGCAATGCGATTAAATTTCCTAATAAACATCTTCTCTACCCCTGAAAATAGATTTGAAAAGAGTTATTTCATTAGCTGTAATCAAAGCGCACACAATTTCTCTTTAACTATCAAAGTGGTTGGAAATTTGGATTAGATAGTATCATTTCTTGACATTCTTTCAGAGAAATTCCTTCAGCAACTAAGTGCCACTGACCTGTATGACGGAAGTATGAAAAATCAAAGCAATCTTTTCCAACGTATTTTAACCGTACCACTTTTGCTTCAAATTCATCGGCTATTCTATTAACATGTTCCGACTTATATTTTTCACATAAGTAAAAATTATTTTGATTCCACTTTGAATAAACATCAATTACATAGTTGCATTCCTTATCAGGGTTCTTTTTCACACACTTCTTTTTAAAAGCCTGAACAAGTGGTTGAAAATATTCCTGAATACTTTCTTTTTCTGATTCTGAAGGTTTTGCATTAGGTCGCTTTTCTGGTGAAAACACCCAGCGTTTTTTATTTTTATTCATATTGGTTTTTGTTTCTGTAATCACCAATTATTCAAACTTAGCATCCTCGAAAAATTCATAATAGTAGTCCGACAATTCATCGTGAAAGCCCCATCCAATACCATCGGTATCGTCCATTATTTTTTTACAACGCTGTTTAAACTGTTCTTTCATCCCATTTGCCTTAATATACTCACCTGCATCGTGAAACATGCCTGCCACGCTATTGTAAAAAGGTTCGTCAATATCACCAAAATCATTTGTGTAGTTTACACCACATTCCACATAAAATAACATTACATCCGCAATATCATTTTCAAGTGGAGATAATTTTTTGAAGCCGGTAATGGCTTTGCGGGCTTCCCTTAATTTTAAATCGCAATTTATATTAGTACTGATACATTTACTGATTATTTTCTTTGCCTCCTCTTTAGCTTTATCGCTATTGGGATTGATAGAAAATTCATAGTATGTTTTTACATCTTTATATTTTTTGTGCAATTCTATAATCTGCTCCATAAGCTGCTCTTTGCTGAATTGCTTTAAGTATTTTTTGATGGACATGATTATTTAAAGATTCTGTTTTTTCAGCATTTTTTTCAGCGCATCAAATATTTCTTCACCTTTTGTGAGAGTTTCTATTTTTTCCATCAGAGATACGTCCTTTACGGCTTGGTTAAATAGCTGCACGAAATACCGGATCAACTGCACATGAATTTTTATGGCTTGTTCACTTTTTAGGCTGCCTCCGGTCATTAATATTCCCTGCTCAGTAAAAACAAAAGGGAATTTTTCCTCTTTGAACATCGCCAGCTCCTTTAGATTCAGCTTAAACATAAATTCTTTCGGGAAACGGTCAATATTTTTTTTGACCTGTTTATGCAGGTACTCAGGAGTTACATGGTATAGTTTTGCAACATCACTGCTTAACATTACCTGCTTACCCCGGATTTTTTTCATACTACTTTCAATCATTGCTTCTAAAGCAATCAGTGAAGTATAATCGTTTTGAGTAATTGTTTCCCTTTTCATTTAGGCGTATGGTTGACTTTCCCTAGTTTGGGCATTATCTTAATTATTAGCGAGCTATTTTACCCATAAATCGGCAAACAATTCGGCTTGTTTCAATACGGTATCAATAGCTTTTTGTTGTTTGTCCGGGGGATAACCGTATTTGGCGAGTGTGCGTTTAACGAGTACCATTAATTTTGCTCTTGCACTTTCTCTGATTGCCCAATCAATAGTGGCATTTGATTTTATTTTTTCTGCAATTTCTCTTGCTATATCTCGTAATGTATCATCTCCCAAAACATTTACTGCGCTGTCGTTTACTTCTAAGGCATTGTAAAAAGCGACTTCATCCTGTGTCAGTCCCAGGCGTTCACCTTCTTTATCAGCGTCTTTAATATCCTTTGCGATGTTGATTAACTCCTGAATAATTTCAGCCGTTGAGAGTAAATTATTTTGATACCGTTTTATTGCTGATTCAAGCATTTCAAGAAATGCTTTGCTTTTTACAAGATTGGTTTTTGTTCGTGTTTTAATTTCATCATTCAAAATCTTTTTTAGTAATTCCAATGCGAGATTTTGGTGCTTCATTCCTTTTACTTCTAAAAGGAATTCATCTGAAAGGATTGATATTTCAGGCTTTGCCATTCCCGCAGCTTCAAAAATATCTATTACATTATCGGAGCTTAATGCTTCATCAACAATTTGTTTAATAGCGGTTTCAATTTCATAATTAGATTTACCAGTGCCAGTTCCTTCAAACTTCACTAATCGTGCTTTTACCGCTTGAAAGAATGCGACTTCCGGTAAATGTGCCTGTACTTCTTCTTTAGAGATGCAAATGGAAAGGCTTTGACTTAATAAACTTACTTCACGAATGAATCTTTCCTTGCCTTCCTGCAATCCTAAAATATGTTCTTCGGCTTGCAGAATAATAGAGAGTTTTTCTTTTGCATCAACGGAAAAGAATCGTTTGTAGTTAAACTTGAAACTATTTTCGTAATACGCTTCGGGTTCTTCTACCAAAGTACCCTTGCGTGTGTTGCTGTCTTCATTGAACATCTGTTTCACCACCTCAAGTTTCTCCTTGAATACATCAATGGCTTGCTCAATTTTTTCTGTTGGATCACCTTTACCTCCGGCATCTGAATAAAATGAAAGTGCTTTCTTTAAATCGGTGGCTATGCCAAGATAATCCACAACCAAACCGCCTTTGATTTCTTTGAACACCCGGTTCACCCTTGCAATAGCTTGCATGAGGTTGTGTCCTCTCATGGGTTTGTCAATGTAAAGTGTTTTTAAAACGGGAGCGTCAAAACCTGTAAGCCACATATCACGAACTATTACCAGTTTTAATGGGTCGGCAGGGTCTTTCATTCTCTCGGATAAATCCTTTCGCTGTTGCTTGGTAGTTTTGAATTTTGCAAGTAACGGACCCTCATCGCTCGATGCTGTCATCACCACTTTAATAACGCCTTTTGCTAAATCGTCATTGTGCCACTCCGGTCTTAAAGCAATAATTTCAAGGTAGAGTTCTGCTGCAATTCTTCGGCTCATTGCCACTATCATCGCCTTGCCTTCAAAAACTGTTTGACGTTTTTCAAAATGCGTAACAATATCTTTTGCTAAATTTTTTATTCTGCTCTGATTGCCTACAATCGCCTCCAGCTTTGCCCACTTTGCTTTTGCTTTTTGTTTCTCCGAAATTTCTTCGTCCTGCTCCAACTCTTTGTCAAATTCTTCAATCAATCTTTTGCCTTCTTCATCCAGATTCACCTTTGCCAAACGGCTTTCGTAATAAATTTTCACCGTTGCACCATCTGAAACAGCATCCTTTATATCGTATCTGTCAATATAATTTCCAAAAATTTGGGGTGTATTTACATCTGTTCCTTCTATCGGTGTGCCTGTGAAGCCAATGTAGGTGGCTTTTGGAAGGGCATCACGTAAGTATTTTGCAAAACCATACGCAATTCGTTTTCCCGCTTCTTTTGTTACAGGGTCTGTGGAATCTAAAAGTTTTGCTTCAAAACCATATTGAGTACGATGTGCTTCATCAGCAATTACTACAATATTTTTTCTGTCGGAAAGTTGGTCATATTCTGATTTTTTCCCTTCGGGTGAGAATTTCTGAATGGTGGTAAATACAATGCCTCCGCTTGCAACTTTTAAAAGTTCTTTCAGGTGTTCCCTGTTTTCCGCCTGCACTGGCTCTTGTCTTAATAATTGTACTGATGCAGCGAAAGTGTCAAACAACTGATCGTCTAAATCATTGCGGTCGGTGATGACAACAATAGTAGGATTTTGCATTTCGGGAGCAGTGATGAGTTTACCGGAATAAAAAACCATGCTCAAACTTTTACCGCTTCCCTGTGTGTGCCAAACTACGCCACCTCGTTTATTTCCATTAACCCCCGATGCTGTGATTGAAGATTGCACCGCTTTATTTACTGCATAGTATTGATGATATGCCGCTAATTTTTTCTCTGTAAAAACTTGTGTCAGCCCGGTTTTTGCATCTTCCTTTTTTGTTTTCTCAAACACAATGAAGTTCCGCACTAAATCCAAAAGAGTGGAAGGCTGCAACATCCCTTTAAGCAGTGTTTCCAACTGTGGCTTAAATTTTGAAACATCTTTTATTCCGTCTGCACTTTTCCAAGTCATGTATCTGCTGAACTCTGCCGAAACACTTCCGGCTTTACATTCTAATCCGTCAGATATGATACAAACGGCATTGTAAGTAAATAAAGATGGAATGATTGCTTTATATGTTTGTATTTGCTCGTATGCCTTGCGAATGCTTGCGTTTTCATCGCTTGCATTTTTAAGTTCAATCACAACAAGCGGAATTCCATTTACAAATAGAATAACATCAGGTCGCTTATTCTGATTGTTT
>SCSP01000057.1 GCA_004297845.1 Bacteroidota bacterium
GTAGGACATTTGAGGATGATACAAAAATCACCTGAACGTGTAATGGGATATTTTAATTCCAAAGAAACAAAATATGCTGCGTGAATGTAGATTCTATTATGAGACGGTTAATAAGTATTATGAAAACAGCCCGATCAGCTTCCTTCGTTGTTCTGTACTTTGTACTTTCTGCTTTCTACTTTCTACTCTGGTTTCCGCTCAATACACCCGCTACTGGATTCAGTTCACGGATAAAAACAGCAGTCCGTACTCAGTTTCAAACCCCGCTGCCTTTCTTTCAGCAAGAGCGATTCAGCGTAGGACAAACCAAGGGATTGCAGTTGTCCAGAACGACCTGCCGGTGAATCCATCTTATTACAATGCCATCAAGAATGTTCCTAACGTAACCATCATCAATCGCTCAAGATGGTTCAATGCGGTTACGATCCAAACAACCGATCCGAATGCGCTGACCATGATCTCAACTTTTACTTTTGTTGCCGGCACGAAACCGGTGGGGAGGTACAAATCACCCCTCTCCATCCGAGCTACGCTCCCAACCTTCTCCTGCGGTTCGGTTGTCCAAAGGGGAGAGAGTGCAGTGTGTAGAGAAAAACTTGAAGAACCTGCTCGTTCTAATTTTTCAGGAGGAAAGAATGGCGTGCAATCTCCTCCCCTTCGGGGAGGCGGGGAGGGGCTTCTCTCAACTTATAACTACGGTACTTCCTTCAACCAAATTAACATGATCGGTGGAGTATGTATGCATAACATGGGTTTTGATGGCGCAGGAATGCAGATAGCGGTGCTGGATGCCGGTTTTTATAATGTTGATTCATTGCCCATGTTCGATTCCTTGCGTATCAACGGACAAATTCTTGGAACATGGGATTTTGTAGAGAACGATACCATGGTTTATGATTCTCATACACACGGAACGATGGTATTGTCCACGATGGGAGGCAATGTGCCTGGAATGATAGTTGGCACCGCTCCAAAAGCAAAATACTGGCTGCTGAAAACCGAGGAAGGCGCAACTGAATTAGTGATAGAAGAGGATAACTGGGTTTCGGGCGCTGAGTTTGCCGATAGTTGCGGAGCGGATATTCTCACTACTTCTCTTGGCTATACTACCTATGATTCTGTGTTGGTTGGAAGCGCCATGGTTGTAAATCCCGATAATCATTCCTACGCGCACATGGATGGAAACACGGCAAGGATTTCTATTGCAAACGATATTGCAGTCAGCAAAGGAATGTTTGCTGTTTGCAGCGCAGGAAACTCAGGCGGATCGCCCTGGAATTTTATTGGCGCTCCTGCGGATGCGGATAGCGTTCTTGCCGTTGGCTCAGTTGATTCCATGAAGAATTATTCATGGTTTAGTTCCAACGGGCCTTCTTTTGACGGAAGAGTGAAGCCCAATGTGGCTGCACAAGGACAGGATGCCGTGGTTGCCCGGCCGGATTCTGCCGGTATTCTGTATTTGAGCGGAACATCGTTTGCCGGCCCCATTACAGCCGGAATGGTGGCTTGTTTATGGCAGGCGCATCCCAACTCAACCAACAAGCAACTCTTTAACGCAATCCAGCAAACTGCAAGCCAGTTTTCCAATCCTGATACATTGAAAGGGTATGGAATCCCTGATTTCTGTTATGCAAACTCCATCTTGTTTCCTGATGAACCTTCAATAGAAGGAAATATTCTCTCTGTTTATCCAAATCCTTTCAGTGAGTCCACTATAATATCTGTTCAGGGAATTCAGGCGCATGGCTTGGAGTTAAATGTTTATGATATTTTAGGAAATAGGGTTCATCAGCAAACACTTAACGATCAGAAAACAACGCTGAACCCGAAACTTGCTAAGGGAATTTATACCGTTGAATTGAAAGATGGAGGCAGGAACTTCCCGATGACTATTGGGACTGCTAAGCTGGTGAAGTACTAAGATTTTGAGGTTAAGCAGGGAGAACGAACTCTATATTGCAGAAAGAATATTCCTCTTTATTGTAATTGGAACACACAATCACGAGTCTTTCTTTTGCAAATTCACTGATCAGGTTTTGATACCACTTAACAGCGTTTGCATCTAAGTTGGTGGAGGGTTCATCAAGGAGGAGCAGTGGGGTGTCGGACAATATTGCAAGTGTGAGGCGGGCGCGCTGCTTCATGCCAGAAGAAAAATTTCTAATCTCTTTATTTGCAGAAGATCCTAATTCTGAAATGGAAATTACATCACCTTCCCCCTTCAGGGTCGGGGTCCACTTTTTAAACTTACCATGGAACTTCACCGCTTCTTTCCATGTCATTTCCTCGGGTAGATCGAGATAGGGGGCGGCTAATGACAGACCCCCTCCATCTCCCACTAAAGGGGGGGGGTGCACGCCTGCTGCCCCGGCTCTCTCCCCTTTGGGGGGAGCGGGGAGAGGGATGTGGTAGTTTATTGCTCCTTCCGTCTCACTCACTGCCCCGGCTATTATCTGAAGTAAAGTAGATTTTCCGCATCCATTCGTTCCTAAAATGGCATATTTATTTCCAATGGAAAATTCATAGTTCAGATTTCTGAATATCCATTCTTTGTTAAAACGCTTGCCAATATTTTTTAAAACGATGTTCATGGTCAACTTCTCCGGTTACGAATTATGAATCGGTTACGAATACTACAAATGAATAAACGCTCGATTATTACTATTCATAATTAGATTCGTTAATTGGTAACCAGATCAAACAATTCATGAGTGTAAAATTAGTCCGTAGCTTTTTTATTAAATATAATGTATCCAAAATGAAACAGAAAAGAGAATGGTTCTAACTCTTCGTAATAATAATTAACGCTGAAAGAAATAGGACCAATAGGAGTATGACCAACAAGCGCAGCAGTACCGATAAAATATCGCCTGAGAAACGGATCGAGATAATTGTTTGTTCCCGGGTCAATTTCCTGGTAAGGCTGATACGCATAGCCCTCGATCCTCAGGTCGAATCTGTTTTTAATGGATAGGATGTTTTTTAACCCGAACGCAGCATACGTGTGCGCCCGGAAGTTTTTTTGGAATAATGTCTTGCTCTCCGCGAGGGGTTGAAAGGCCGGAGAGGCAAGTATGCTTGCCGTGTAATTATTAAAAAGCGGTTGAGTGGATGTTACTCCTTCAAAATACACTCCCATTCTCAATACACCGCGTTGCTTGTAGTATTGGTCGTAAATAAGTTTGAACTGCAGCCATTCGTGCAGTACGCGGGTGGGCTTTAAAGTGGCAGGTGCCGTGGAGCCGGGTTCGCTGTATTCTTCCCCATGCACAGACCTTGCCTTAAAGCCAAAGTAAGTTCCTTGAGTGGCGTATTGTTTTCTGTTCAGTGTATTTCGCTCAAACAAAAAATGGGAAGTTACCATGTCAAAGGTGGTTTTGTCAGCGATATCTTTTTGCGTGAATTGTGAAGTCTGGTAATAGTCGTCTGTAGTTGTGGCCAGCCCTCCGCCAATCTCCAGCTTATCTTTGTTGCTAACCGGCATGGCAAGTTTTATATAGGCATGCTGGTCGTTCTGAATCAGATAAGCAGGCTTTACGTCCTCAAAGAACAGATTGCTGCTCTTATAGAAATTCCATCGGTTAAAGCTGATCTCAGGTTCTATGTAAAAAGGTACCTTGAACGGAAAGTCAAAACGTGCGCTGGTCTGAGCGGAAGCGTATAGCTTTCCGAAATATCCGTTGCCCATTAAGCGCAAGCCTATGTTGCCCAGGTATTTATACTCAAAACCGGCAAATACTTCGGATATGGGACGGTTCGAAATATTGCCTCCC
>SCSP01000058.1 GCA_004297845.1 Bacteroidota bacterium
AACAAGGAGGTAAAACAGTTCATCAGAATGAAATAGTTGAAAACACTTTAGTGCCTGTTAAGACCAGCGGTAATGGGCTTTCCAGAAAATATCAAGATATGTTAAACCAATACTTATAAATCATAACCCATGAATGAGAAAGCAGTTCTAACCGAAGAAAAGTATCTACTCCTTGAACGTATCAAGGATATAGAAAATACGAGTGCATTAAAAGATACTCTAATTGATAAGCAAGCGCAGGATTTATCAGAAAAAAATAAATCGCTCGAAATTAAAACAAAGGAGTGTGATGAATTGAAGTCTCAAAAAATTGAAATAGAAAAAAAGCATTCTGACGAAATCAAAAATCTAAAAGTAGAATTAGAATCAAAGGCAATCGTTGAACAAGAAAGAGATTCTCTGAAAGGCGAAAATGAAACTTTTAAAAAAGAAAATAGCGTTTTGTCTGGTAAGATAAAAATTGCAGAAGAGACAATAGAAAGAATGACTCAAGAACTTCAAGATTCAAAAATAACAATACACAGGATTAGGAGAGAAAACTTTTCTCTAAAAAAGGAACTGACTGAGGAAGTGCAACCCTATATTTCTGCGGTAGAAAAAATAAATGAAGAATATTTGGCAACGATTGATTCTCTTAACAGGCGTATGCCAAGTGATGAAACCCTCTTGTATTTGAAAATTTGTCAAAATGACGTGATACTCGACAATCTTTATAAAGCCAATCCTAATCAGTCCATTTATAGTCGTTCTCAACTGCGTGGGAATGGATTTCATACCTCTCTACTTCGTGATAAGGAGTTCGAGAGGGGTGGATTGCTCACGACAAATTTCCACTTAACCCCTGAGAAGGAAGCCGATAAATTCCGATTAACGAAAAAATAAAAAATATGACTGGTCAAATCACATACAAGTTTTCAGAGATTATAAATAAGATTCGCCAAAAAAATCGCGAGTCCAGAAAGTTGGAATTAGAAAGAGGTGGCGTTGTAGGCGGACAACCCCACTCAAGAGGCGGAACACCTTTCGTATTGCGAGATAATGGGAGGCGCGTAGTAATTGAGGAGGAAAAAAATGAAGTAAACATACCGAGAGAAATTGTTGAAAGCAATAAGGAATATGAATTCAGAGATAAAAAGAATTATGAAGTTTTAAATGAGATATTAAACCTTCACGGTCTAAGCCTTAACGATGAAGTAACGGAAGTTAAGGCTGGCGACATTATCATCAGCGTTAAGTCGGCATGGGACAATGCAAAGCGTAATTACAAAGGAACATTGAAACAGATACTCAGTGAATTGAATGCTTCTCGCGGTGGGAATCGTTTTGAAAGAGGAGCAATTATTTCAACTCCGAAAAAAAGTTTAGAACAAGAAAAATTAAGTGACTTCTATAAAAAATAATTTAAGATGATTCAAGCAACCACACCAAAACTTCCAGACAATAACCTAAAGGGAGGAGGAGTATTATTGTCTCTTATAGCAATAGCGCTGACAGCAACATTATTGAGTATAGGCGCAATGGAAATAATGGAACGAAAAACGGAGAACAAAAAAGGGGAAGATAATGTTTGATTTCCATGTTTTGATGCGATTGTTGAGACGGGCAGGAAATTTCTTCTGCCCTCTCAATTCTCGTCCCAAATCAATTACCCAGCAGGAGGCAATAACTCTGGTGAGGGAAATATGGCATCTGGCAAATATTGAAATTCCCCAACGAAATCGGGAAAGATTTGAAAGTCGACTCGGATTGATATTAAGGCATTATTACTTGGATAATTATTTTATACAGGTTGGCGTAAGCAAGTCTGACTGGGAGAGCGGTAAGTTTATAGCAAGTCATCAGTAGATATTGTCGAAAAGACCAGACCAAAAAGTTCCTCCCCACCCTTTTAAATATTTATTCCATGACCATTATTAATTATTATTGAAAATTAAATATGAAAAACAATCCTTACGATATACAGGGTAAAATGGATAAAGCAGAAGTATTAAAAATGCTTTATGAAATCC
>SCSP01000008.1 GCA_004297845.1 Bacteroidota bacterium
CCCCAATAGCGATAGATCGCAAATCCTATTCAGAAATAATTCAGTTGCCTTATTTTCGCCTACCCGGTTTAGGACATATACAACGGAATGATCTGATTGCATTTAATTTTCCCGAAGGCGATACTGTTGCAATGACGAACACCAATGCCAGTTATTACGGTATGTGCCGGCAAATTGCCATGTTCAAACACATCAGTTATGCTGAAAGCAGGGAAGAGTTATGGCGGAACAGCGAAATCATATACAAACCTGTTGACAAAAAAGATGTCTATGTAAAACGCTGTGTGGCTGTTGCCGGAGAAACCATTGAGATAAGAGACAGAAAATTATTTATAAATGGAAAAGCCGCGGATATTCCGCCAACTTTGCAATACAATTATGACTTAAAAATTGATGGCGACATAAACGAAAAACGTCTTGCTGACCTCGGAATAACTGAAGAAATGTTTATATCTAAAGAGGGGTACCAAGTTTCTTATGCACTGACAGATTCAACGGTAAAAATTCTTAAATTTTTCCCCAATATCAAAGAAATATCACCCCATCAATTTTCAAAAGGAGAATATTTACCTTCTATATTGGGAATTCCGGATGATGTGTTTCCTCATTCCCCGACATTTCCCTGGAACCGTGATAACTTTGGTCCACTTGTCATTCCAAGAAAATGGATGATTGTAAAACTCACTCTTGATAGTTTACCTTTATATGAGCGTATTATTGATGTATATGAACATAATGATCTGGCAGTAAGAGGCAAAGACATTTTCATTAACGGACAAAAAACAAATTCATATACCTTTAAGCAGGATTATTATTGGGTGATGGGAGACAATCGCCATAATTCTCTTGACTCGCGTTATTGGGGATTCGTACCTGAAGATCATATTCTTGGAAAAGTTGTTTTAAATTTTAATATGAAAAACTTATTTTAACATTTTTTAACTTTAGTCCCCATAATATTTAACCAACTTTAACCTTATATTGAAAAAATAATATGAACTTATACTTAATAATTTTCCTGCTCACAGTTTTTATCCCCTTTGCAGGACTTTACAAAATATTTGAAAAAGCGGGCTACAAAGGATGGGAAGCGCTCATCCCCATTAAAAATTACCTCATCTGGCTCAAGCTCATCAATAAACCAAAATGGTGGCTCATTTTTCTTGTCATTCCATTCATCAACTGGATCGCATTGCTGCTGATGCGCGCAGAACTTGCAAATCGCTTTGGAAAAACGTCATTCATACAGCATCTGGCTGCCTGGCTCCTGCCTTTCATTTACCTTCCATATCTTGGATTTTCTTCGCTGAAGTTTGCCGCTCCTGCTGAAAAAGACAGGGTAAGCAGGGGTACGGTCAGAGAATGGGCCGATGCCATTGTTTTTGCTGTGATCGCAGCCACTATCATACGTACCTTCCTGATTGAAGCTTTTACAATTCCGTCCTCCTCCATGGAAAAAACATTGCTGAACGGTGATTATCTTTTTGTAAGCAAATTAAGTTATGGACCCAGAGTACCCATGACACCGCTCTCAATTCCCTTTGTGCACAGCAGTTTTATGGGTAAGAAATCATATATCGAAAGCGCGCAGCTTCCCTATTACCGCTTGCCCGGATTCGGAAAAGTTGAACGAAACGATGTGGTAGTTTTTAATTTTCCTGAGGGCGACACCGTTATTGCTAATAACACAAATACAAGTTATTATGGTGAGTGCCGACTCCAAGCTTTAATGAACCATACCGATTATGCGCATGGAAGAGCAGCCGTGTGGCGCTCCAGCGAAATTCTTTACCGTCCGATCGATAAAGAAGATAATTACATCAAGCGCTGCGTGGCTATTGCGGGAGATACGTTAAAAATTGTTAACAGGCAATTAATGATCAACGGAGATACGGCATTCCTGGCCAATACCGCTCAGTATAAATACGATCTGAAAGTGGAGGGGCAAATGAACCCAAAACGGTTGGAAGAACTGGAACTCCATGAAATGGAGCCGACATCCAAAGAAGGTTATTCAATGGCTTTTCCGCTTACAAAAGATAATCTTGGAAAACTAAAAGAATTCACGAACATTAAAGGCATTGCTCCCCAGCAGTTTGGTGAAGGAGAATATTTACCGCTGATGTTTGGAAGACCTGATGATGTATTTCCACATACCTCCAAGTTCCCCTGGAACAGAGATAATTATGGACCTCTCCTAATTCCTAAAAAAGGGGTAACTGTAAAATTAACGATTGACAGTCTGCCGATTTACGAGCGCATCATTGATGTTTACGAACACAATAAACTGGAAATAAAAGATGAAAAAATTTTCATTAACGGAGAGCAAACCGATTCCTATACATTCAAACAAGATTACTACTGGCTAATGGGGGATAATCGGCACAACTCACTTGATTCACGCTACTGGGGATTCGTACCGGAAGATCATATTGTAGGAAAAGGAGTTTTTATCTGGATGTCGCTGGACCCCTTTGTATCTTCTTCCAAAAAATTCCGATGGGAACGGGCTTTCACTTTCATCAGAACAGAAGGCTTGTCGCGGTCTTTCTTTATTCCATTTCTTATTTTAGCCGGACTACTTTTCGGATATTCTTATTACAAGGGAAGACAAGAAATGATGAAAAATAACAGCCGCCCCGGTACTAAAGGGGGAAGGGAGTAGTTTTCCGTCTCTGAAGGAAAAAGAGGCGCCCTCACCTTAATGGGGATAAGAGATCACAATAGCTCCCTTCAGGGCGGGGGCAAAAACCTTTAGCATGAATACAAGAAGAACCTTTATCAAACAAGCGGTCGCCTTTACCGGGGCAGTTCCCTTTTTAGGAATGACAAACCCTACATTGGCAAACGAGTTTTTAAAACGCTCGGAGAAAAATTTATCACTGTCGCCCGAAGCAGGGCTCAACGATGAAGATTTCTGGGGATGGATAAAGGAGCAGTACACCGTTTCCGCGAACATCATCAACTTGAACAACGGTGGGGTAAGCCCTCAGCCGGTATGTGTGCAGGATGCGCACATAAAGTATTACCAGATGTGCAATGAAGGACCTTCCTATTACATGTGGAGAATTTTAGATGCGGGAAGAGAATCGCTCCGCATGAAACTTGCCGACCTTGCCGGATGTTCTCCCGAAGAAATTGCCATCAACCGGAATTCCACAGAAGCGCTGAACACGGTTATTTTCGGGTTAAACCTGAAAGCAGGCGATGAAATAGTAACGAGCAAATTAGATTATCCGAATATGCTCAACGCATGGAAACAGCGCGAGAAACGCGAAGGTGTTGTAATCAAGCGTCTTGACCTTACACTGCCGGAAGAGGACGACACAAAACTTGTCAAGCAATATACCGATGCCTTCACCCGGAAAACAAAACTCGTACATATCACGCACATGATGAACTACAACGGAAATATTCTTCCCGCCAAAGAGATTGCCGATGAAGCCCAAAAAAGAGGTATAGAAATTCTGGCGGATACCGCACATTCTTTTGCCCACATAGATTTCAAACTTCCCGATATAAACTGCGATTATGCCGGTGTTAGTCTGCACAAATGGCTCTGCGCTCCGTTCGGAAGCGGATTGCTGTACATCCGGAAAGAAAAAATTAAAAACATCTGGCCCTTGCTTTCAAGCAGTATGGCTGAGGATAACATCCGCAAGTTTGAAACCCTTGGCACACGCTCCTTTCCCAGTGAGATGGCCATCGGAACAGCAGTGGATTTTCACAATATAATCGGCAGCAAACGCAAAGAAGAACGCCTTCGATTTCTAAAAAATTACTGGACAGAAAAAGTGGTGAAGAATCCCAAAGTGAAAATTTCCACTTCTGCCAACCCAAAACACTCCTGTGCCCTCGCGCTGTTCTCCATTGAGGGATGGAAACCTGAAGATATTGAGAAATATCTTTTTGACAAGTACAAGATACACATCACCACCATCAACTGGGAAAATGTTCAGGGCGTACGCGTTACCCCTCATGTTTACACCACTACAAAAGAATTGGACAGATTGGTAAAAGCGATTGAGGAGATGTGCAAGGAGGAGAAAAAGTAGTTCCCGCACACATTACCATTCCTCTTTCTCCAAGCCATCGACAAAATCAAAATGCCGGTCGCGGGTAGCAAGTTTCACCTTATGTTGAATGGCAAGAGCAGCGATCCGGATACCGTTTTCAGGAATGAGCATGCCGGTAACTTTCAAAAGAGATTTTACCTTACCATAAAAACAAGGAAGTACTCTCATCGCAATGCAGAATAGCGCATTTCCTTGAGAATTCCTCGATACGATGTACATTTTGCTTTGATTGAGAAGAAAGCAAGTCCCCGTAATACAGTTCTCCAAGAACAATGCTCGGCAAGAATATCTGAGGGTTGGATTTTAATTTTTGGAGCACCGAGCTGTCAGAGGCGAAAATCCCAATGACAATATTGGTATCCATGATAAACTTACCAGCCATGCTCGTCAATGTGTTCGCAACCCTGGTTAATGGCCTGTTCCATTTGCGCGAGGTCACCGGCCGGGATTGCACCGGCAAAAGAAAGCAGGTTTGAAGATGATGATTTCTTATCCTGCACAAGCGATTTTAAATAATCAAGAACTTTGGACTGCTGGTTTTTACAAGCGAAGCAAGATATTTCATTATCTCTTTATTTAAAGCTGCTGTTGTCATGATATAGCAGAGATAAGAAATTGTTTTGTGAGAGTAATCTAAAAAAATAAGGCCCTAATATCTGTATCGCGGGAAAGAAGCGAACGTGCATACTACAGCGGACAGGTAAATTTGGTAGTGAAATAGAACGTGCTGCTGTTGTACATCCAGGGTAGATTTTGGTTAATGGTTTATTACTTATTTCTAAGGAAGGTCATGCTACAAATATAGGAAAAATAATTATTTATACGACCTATAAGTCGTAACCAATTTTTCAGTATGCTCTACTTTGCTCTTGTGAAAAGCAAGGTAAACAAAAAGCTACTGAAAGCAATTGGGAAAAGAGTGCGGGAAATACGTGAGAATCAAGGTATTTCGCAGGCACAGCTTGCTTTTGAAAGCGGCATTCACAGAGATCAGGTTGGCAGGATAGAACTTGGCAAACAAAACCCCACCATCAGCACCCTGGATGCCATTGCAGATGCGTTAAATGTTCAGTTAAAGAGTTGGTGGGTGAGGAGGATTAGGAGAACTTCGTTGCCCCTGCCCTGCTTACCTGATAGGCAGGCCTAAAGGGAGGAAAAGAACCAAACT
>SCSP01000059.1 GCA_004297845.1 Bacteroidota bacterium
GGTGCCATTGCAGCTATGGAAACATTCTCGATTTTTCAGCGGCTCACATTCGGATGCTACGGGTATCTCATGTATCTCTATAAATTGTTCCTGCCCATCGATCTATCCGCCTTCTATCCCTATCCTTTTACAGATGCTGCAGGAAATATCCCTGCCATCTATTATGTTTCTCCTTTTATTGTGTCGGCCTTGGCAGGTATAATAATTTTTACGATGTTCAAAACAACATTCATCGGGAAAGTACTGGCATTCGGATTCTCCTTTTATTTTATCACCATCGTACTGGTGCTCCAGTTTCTTTCCGTTGGATCGGTAATCATGGCAGACCGGTATTCCTATTTATCTTATGTGGGATTATTTTTTGTGGTTGGATATTTTTACGAACTGGTAAGAAACAAATTTTCAAAAGCGTTCTCAACTGCATTTGCCGGTCTCCTGCTTACCGCTGCTGCTGTATTTTCCTACCTCACCTACGAACGCACAAAAGTGTGGACGAATGCTGAAACCCTCTGGACCGATGCCATGAATCAGTTCCCGACCATAGAAATTGCCTACGAGAACAGAGGTATTTTTTACAAAGACCACAACAAGCTCGATAAAATGCTCAAGGATTATGAATTTGTTACAGAGAAACTTCATAGCAAAAACGAAAAGATATGGAGCAATCTTGGCAATCTGTACGGACTTCAGAAAAAATTCGACAAATCACTGGAAGCGTATTCGAAGGCGATCGAGTACAATCCGAATAATTCCAGCACCTACCTGAACCGCGCCATTACTTTTTCCATGATGGGGCAATTTCAGCAATCAATGCCGGATTTTGACAAGGCGATAGAGCTTGATCCGGATATTGCGCTTACCTATAAGAACAGAGCGTATACGTTGCTGCAGTTAGGACAATTTGACAAATCCATCAGCGACTACGACAGGGCGATAAAGTTGTATTCGTATGACACGCTTTCTTATCTGAACCGCGGTATTTCCAAGTTCAATGCAAAGAAATTCCCTGAAGCCATAGCTGATTTTAATACCTTCATCGGCATGAGCCCCAATAACGCGCAGGCGTATTACAACCTATCCATCTCTTATAAGAACATTGAAAAATATCCTGAAGCACTGCAGAATGCGCTGAAGGCAAAGCAGCTCGGACAGCAGATAAGTCCGGAGTACATCAACGAACTGACTCAAAAAGCAAAACCGAAATGATCAGGCTCTTTGTACTTTGTACTTTGTTCCCGATAGCTATCGGGATCATGCTTTGTACTGCGCTTCGCGCTCAGCAATTCAAAGCCGGTGTTGTTGCAGGTATGGTAACCAGCCAGGTGGACGGAGACACGTACTCGGGCTACAGCAAGGCAGGATTGTTTGCCGGGGGCTTCGTGAGCAAAAGATTTTCTTCCGAAAGCAAGTGGACCGCGCTTTTCGAGATCACTTATATTCAAAAAGGAAGCCGTAAAGTTCCGCATCCCGATAAAGGCGATTTTGCCGATTACAAATTGAAGCTGGATTATGCCGAAGTTCCGCTTCTGGTTAAGTACGACTTCGCTGTTTCAGACTCATCGGGAGAAGGGAAAATGAACTTTGCAGTTTTGGGAGGAATTGCTGTTGGAGCGCTGGTCAATTTCGAAGAATCAGATGCTTTTGGAGTGGTTATAGGGGGCACGCCTTTTCAAAAAACAGATATATCATACCTTCTTGGATTAAGCTATTTTGTTTCGAAACATATTGGTTTTGAAGTACGTACTATATATTCAATCGTACCGGTCCGCAAAGGAGGCAGTTCTACCTATTATCAAAACTGGACCTATAAATTCTTCAAACCGGGTTATTACAACAATTTGCTCGTTTTTTCGCTCCGTTATAGGTTCTGACCTTAATAACTTGGTCTTTTACCTCACAAATAAATACAGGGTTGTTGAATTCTAACAACAGGGTGTTTAAAAGCCCTTAAAAATCAAGACATCTGAGCTTTCAGATGACTGAACTTTGCAAGAAAAGAAACGCTATGCAATTACTCAGTCATTTT
>SCSP01000060.1 GCA_004297845.1 Bacteroidota bacterium
AAAGTAAAAAAATACAAGAGGATGAAAATTCCGAATGATGTATTTTTCTTTCATTCTCCAGAGGAACAATTTCAGCAGAAGCCAGGAAATGCTAAATACCACTTTTCTTATTTTTATTCCTGATTTTTCCCCGATGTTGTACAGCGGCTTTACCGGTACATCTCTCACTTTCATATCATAGATATTGAGGCGTACAAGTATATCATTCGGCTGGCCATAACGTTTATACATTTTATCCCAATCAATTAAACACAATGCTTTTCGGTTGATAGCTGTGTACCCGGTTTGTGAATCGGCAACATGCCAGTATCCCGATGCGATCTTTGTAAAAAAAGAAAGTATCGCATTCCCAAAGTACCGGGCTTTCGGAATTTTCTTATATGCTTCCCCTGTAAACAAACGATTTCCCTTTGAATAATCTACTTCATTATTTACTACCGGGTCAAGAATTGCTGAGAGGTCACTGGGATCCATTTGCCCGTCACCGGCCATTACAACGGTAACATCCATGTCATTATCCCGCGCCCATTTATAGCCTGTTGCAATCGCACCACCCACTCCCTGGTTTTTTTCGTGATGGATGAGAATAATTGATGAATACTTCTGTGTCATGTCCTGAACGATCCTGCCTGTTGGATCTTTGCTGCAATCATTCACTACGATGATCTTATCAACGAAATCAGGCATTACTGACAGCATACCGGCAATTTGCGTTCCCTCATTGTAAGCAGGGACTACCGCACAAATTTTTTTGTTCTTGTACATCTGATTTTGTGCATCAAAAATATAAAGTTCCTGCCACAATACAGCCCTTCCTTATTTTATTTATATTTTTGTTCAATTTTATTGTATGAAAAATGAAAAGGAGTCATAAATAATGAACCAGAATTCCAAAATCGCTCTGTCATTCGATGTGGAGGACTGGTACCATACCCCTGCAATTACAGGTTCTTCATTTTCATTCTACAGATCCGTGGATGATTTCTTTGAAAACTGGAAAGGCGAATACGATTGCCTCTCAGATGGCTTTCATTATTTGATTGATCTGCTGAAAAAACACGATGTGCGTGCCACCTTTTTTATAGTAGCCGATGTCATGGACCGGTATCCGGAGGTTGTTCGTGCTCTAAAAAACTCAAATCACGAAATTGCATGTCACAGCCTGCATCATACCAGTGCGATTGATGCAAAAACAAAAAAACCATTTCAAGCAATGGATGTTTGGGAAAAAGAATTGATCCTTGCAAAACAAAAAATTGAAACTGTTTTTGGCATGAAAGCCACAGGGTACCGTGCCCCCAATGCTTATTTCGGAAAGTGGATGGTTAAATTACTTGAACGTAATGGCTTTCTGTACGATTCCTCCATTGCATATAACAGCATGTACAATAAGACGGATGTCTCGTTGAAAAATGTTCCAAGTGTACCTTACCGGATGAATGCAGGAGATCTGTCCAATGTAAATGCTGATTCAACGATCGTAGAGTTGCCCTGGAGCTATCTTAAAACCGGCCCTTTTTATCTGCCCGGGGGAGGAGCATTTTTTTACAGGGCACTGGGAAATTCATATTTTAATATTTTATTGAGCCAATGCCTTAAAATGGGCGATACAATGTTCTATATTCACCCGCTGGATTTTTCAAATACGGATATTCCATTAAGTAATAATATGGCAAGGCCGATGTATTGGATCAATAAGGGGTATAAAACCAGGAAGATGTTCGAAAAATTTATAATCCGGCATAAAGAAAAATTTGCAACGTGCAGAGATGTGTATTCAAGATTTATTTCGTTAAATTGATATTTGGGATGTTATACAACGAACGCGATGCTGTTTCTGTGAATGAAGTGGTCAAGGACCGAAAGGAAAATAAATTTCTTTTTTTTCTGTGGTTTGCGAAAAACTGGTTTTTGGAAAGAATGGCTGCCGTTGCGCCCGTCCCAACATGGAGGGTAACTTTTCATCGCTGGAGGGGAATTAAAATAGGCAAAAATGTGTATATTGGCTACGATGTAACATTCGACCGTATTTATCCTGAACTAATTACGATTGAAGACTATGCCGAGATAGGTGATAAATGCATTATATCGGCACATTCCAGGGGGAGCATACTTTTCAGGGATATTTATAAACGCGAACTTAAACCGGTTTTTATAAAAAGAGGGGCATGGATAATGCCGGGTGTGATTATTGTGCCGGGAGTGACTATTGGTGAAATGGCGGTAATAGCCACGGGAGCCGTGGTAACCAAAGATGTTCCCGGCCGGCATTTGGCGGGTGGCGTGCCAGCTAAGATCATCAAGGAACTGGCTGCTGTTACCTCCTGACTACAGTCTGCCGTTCGTATATTTGCACCATGCTGGTAATCATTGACTATGGAATGGGTAATTTGCATTCGGTGCAGAAAGCGATCAGACGGATAGGTGTTGAATCGAAAGTGGCTGTTACTGCTGCGGACGTGGAAAGTGCAACAAAACTTATTCTGCCCGGAGTTGGTCATTTTAAGAATGGCATTTCACGACTTCGAGAAAAAGGCTTGGTGGATCTCCTGAACAAAAAAGTGATCGATCAAAAGGTGCCCATCCTTGGCATTTGCCTGGGTATGCAACTGTTTACTAACCATAGTGAAGAGGGAGATGTGAAAGGCTTTGGCTGGATAAATGCACAAACAGTAAAGTTTGACATGAAAGCTACTTCGGGCTCATGGAAGATTCCACACATGGGATGGAATAATTTAAAAATAGAAAAACAGCGCCCGGTGTATGATGGAGTAACGGGAATTGATGCATTATACTTTGTCCATTCGTACTTTGTCCAATGTAATGATGCAAAAGATATATTGAGTAGAACAACCTACGGACAGGAATTTGTATCCTCCTTCCAGAAGGACAATATAATCGGCATGCAGTTTCATCCCGAAAAAAGTCATGGCACCGGCTTAAAGATATTAACGAATTTTTGCAAAGGAAATTGATGTTCAGGCCAAGGGTTATACCGGTATTATTATTGAAAGGGCAAGGCCTGGTAAAGACTGTGAAATTCAAAGCCCCAACTTATATTGGCGATCCTATGAATGCCGTTAAAATATTTAACGATATGGAAGCGGATGAACTGATATTTCTTGACATAATGGCCACCAGTGAAAATAGAATTCCATCATTTGATTTGATACAGAGAATAGGCGATGAAGCATTCATGCCATTTGCAGTAGGTGGTGGAATTAAGTCAGTGGAGGAGGTTAAAAGGCTTATACGTGCAGGAGCCGAAAAGATTGTAATAAACTCTGCTGCTTTTAATAAACAGGAATTGGTTCGCGGAGCTGCTGATGCTGCGGGTTCCCAGAGTGTGATTGTTGCAATGGATGTGAGAAGAAATTTGTTCGGCAAACAAATAGTATATGTGGAGTCTGGAAAAAAATCAACAGGCATTGCACCTGAAAAATATGCGGAGAACATGCAACGCTCGGGGGCTGGAGAGATCATGTTAAACTCGATTGAACGGGATGGAATGATGGCCGGATATGATATTGATCTTATTAAAAGGGTTTCTCAAGCAGTAGATATTCCTGTTGTCGCGTGCGGTGGTGCCGGCAGCACGCAGCATTTTGCAGAGGTGGTTAAAACCGGCAGTGCTAGTGCAGTAGCTGCAGGCAGCATGTTTGTTTACCACGGATCAAGAAAGGGAGTGTTGATCAATTATCCGGATAAAAAGGAACTCGAAACAATTTTCAACTAAGTTTCATTTACATGAGAATATTAGTTGATATCTACCACCCGGCACATGTTCATTTTTTCAGGTACTTTATAGCCAACGCGGAAAAATTAGGACACGAGCTCTTTATTACTGCATCTGATAAGGATGTTACCATGGAACTGATGAGTGAATTGCAATTGCCATTCCACCGTTTGCCATCTTATGGGAAGAGTAATTTGAAAAAAGCACTTAATATTATTCCGATAGATATAGCCATGTACAACTACGCACGAAAAGTGAAGCCTGATATTATGATGGGAATAGGATCCTTCAGGGTGGCGCACGTTGCCCGATTGTTAGAGGCTAAAGGTTTTGTTTTTGATGATACCGAACATGCGTCTGCAGGAATAGCATTGTATAAAAACTTTGCAACTAAAATATTCTCCCCATCTTGTTTTTATAAAAATTTTGGCAGCAAACATGAAAAGTATAACGGCTACCATGAGCTTGCTTATTTGCACCCTTCCCGCTTTAAACCGGATTTTTCGGCATTAAAAAATGCAGGAATAAAGGAAGGAGAACGGTTTTTTGTGGTCCGGTTTGTATCCTGGGAAGCAGCGCATGATATGGGTGAATCGGGGCTTACTAATACCGGTA
>SCSP01000061.1 GCA_004297845.1 Bacteroidota bacterium
CCGTTGCCCATTAAGCGCAGGCCTATGTTGCCCAGGTATTTGTACTCGAAACCGGCAAATACTTCGGATATGGGACGGTTCGAAATATTGCCTCCCACTTCCGCAACAACATCCCGTTCCTTTTTTATTTTAAGAAGCAGATCGTAATTTCCCTTTTCGGGATTAAATTTTGCTTTCGGATATATCTGTTTGATTTTATCATCTTCAATAAGTCGGAAGTAGGCGGGTCTGAACGTGTTTACCGGAATTGCCTTTCCCTTTTTTCGCAGGACTCCCCGCACGTAGCTCGCCTGGTCCTTTTTCAGCCCCTCAATTTGTATGTCGCCAAAAACAAGAGGCGGCTGTTTGCTGATAAAAATTTTTCTTTTGGAAGAAAGTTCTTCCGGAACAGATCTTCTTTCGATCCTGTTTTTGATCAATGTCATTTGCCGGATGGTTGCAACATACCCGCTGTCAATAGGTGTTTTCGGATTTGAAAAGTCAAAAGTGGAAGAGTTTACCTTAGGTTCTATAACAATCCCGTTCGGACATTGTACTTCGTGATTTGTCCGGTTGATGAGCATCGCTTTCATCTGGGAAAGAAGATTGTCTTCATCCGGTGGATCCATTGTTCCGGATACATTGCTGCCAATAATGATATCCGGATAAAGTTCTTCATACATCACATTGGAAGGAAAATTATTATAGATGCCTCCGTCAAACAGGAGTTTTCCGTTCACGGTGATGGGTTTGAGATAAAAGGGATAGGAGATCGAAGCCCGCACAGCTTCGCTGAGATTACCATCCCGGAAGGTAATGGACTTTTTATCTACTATATCGGCAGCTATGCAGCGAAATGGAATGAACAGGGAATCGAAATTGTTTTTCGCTGCTGCGTTTGCCGGGCTCATGCTTTCCATCAATGCAAAGTCAATGGGAGCGGGTGACACAATGTTGGTCGGAAGATTGGTCTCAAGGGTAGTGTCAAGTGATAGTTTCAGGAATATCCAGGAGGCATTATCGTCTTTCTTCTTAAAATAGTAAACATATTTTTTATTAATGTTACCATACACCCAGTCGTTGAAATCATCTGACAGAGCGATATCTTCCATTTGCTTGGGCGTGTACCCGATGGAATACATGGCGCCTACGAAAGCGCCTATGGAAGTGCCACTGATATAATCCACAGGTATGTTGTTCTCTTCCAATGCTTTAAGAACACCGATGTGGGCAAGGCCGCTGGCTCCGCCACCGCTGAGGACAACACCCACCTTTTGGGAAAAGGTATAGGGTATAAGGTATAAGACAAAAAGGGAAATTAAAAATATTTTTTTGAAAATATACATCGTTAGAGAACGCTTGGTAACCCCCATCACTTCAGGGCGAATTTACTAAAGATTTTGCAGCAGCCTTTCGAAGTAAGAGGGAGCGTAAAGCAGGCGGGAACCGTACCAGGAGAACATTTCTCCATCCACTAAAACCACTTTAGCGCTTGGGCAAATGCTTCGTAACTCTTGTATGTGCTTCTCTCTAAAAGGGTAGGGTTCGGATGAAAGGAAAATAAAAGAAGGATTTGTTTTATGAATTTGTTCTGCTGTTATTTGTGGATAACGGGGGATCGCTGAAGAATTTTTAAATCCGCAAATATGCAGCAAGTGGTCAATGAAGGTATTGTTTCCTGCGCATATATAAGGTTTTCTCCAAATCAGGTATAGTACCGATGGAGGATGACTTCTGCTTTCCGGATGGATAGAAATGGCTGATACTGCCAGCTTAAAATGGGAAAATTGTTCTTTGATATTGTTTTGG
>SCSP01000062.1 GCA_004297845.1 Bacteroidota bacterium
TATGGAGGCAATGCGGATGGGTTTTCGTTTAACACACTCACGCAAACCGTTTGTCCTCCATTAGCCAGCACCAATATATATTATGGAGGCAATGCGGATGGGTTTTCGTTTAACACGCTTACGCAAACCCTCTGCCCGCCTCTGCCTGTTGAGCTTTTATATTTTAATGCAGAATGTGATAATAGAAGAGTTGTTTTGAATTGGGTAACCGCCTCTGAACAAAATGCTGCTTATTTTTCCTTAGAAAGAAGTGCTGACGCAGTCAATTATTTTTTAATAGGTACTTTGGCTGCTTCGGGGAACAGTTCTGTTCCTGTTTATTATCCCTTTACGGATTCCGATCCATTGTCTTTTGCATATTACCGTTTAACAGAAACTGATTTTAATGGAGCGTCCGAAGTGTTTCCTCCTATTGTCATTTCTTGTTCACAGTATTATTTTGAGATATACCCCAATATCGGCAGCGGAAATATTTTCATACGTTCAGAAAAAACCATGCAGATTTCAATCGGCAATGTGCTTGGCGAAATGATTTACTCTGCCGAAATTAATATCGGCATCAATGCTATTAATTTGAATACACAATCCAATGGTGTTTATTTTTTGACTGTAAAAACTGAAAAAGAATTTATCACGCAGAAAATCATCATTAGTAAATAAGCCGCAGGTTTGGTGGGGTACTGCCTTTTTACTCTTTATCGTACTTTTCACAGCATCTTATACAACTTCGTCTCCTGGAATTTCCGGTAGGGTCGTGGCGCTTTGAAATTGAACCTATATCCAAAATCAAAAGACCCGGCAATGAATTTCATTTCAAATTTCAGGGCATTGGAATCGTAGTTGGTAAGGTCCTGCATGGAGGACACGCGCATAAAAAATCGTTTGGAATTGTATCCGAGCGAGGTGCGCCAGTCTCCCGCCCCGCGTGTTTTCCATGTGCTGATGCGCTTGCCATTGTTTGCTGTGTAATAGTGCCTGTACTGCGTTTCTATGCCGCCTGAAATAAGAAAGTTAAAGAAAAACCTTTTCCAGAATACAAGCGTGTAGGTTCCGCCAAAGCCGGCAGAATAGGCATATACATTCATGCGGTTGAATTTGTTCCATGTAGTGCCGTAATATTTCTGCAAGGGGTAGGGGATGATGGAAGAATCAGAGAACATATTTAACGAGTAAAAATTTGCTACGGCTATCCAAGAGCCTTTGGAGCGAATCTGTTTTTTCACATTGGCATAAGCAGCGCCCAGCGCGAATTTTTTCTTGCTGAAGGTATAAAGCAGTTTTGATTTCAGCACCCTGATGGACATGGGTGTCTGGTAGTAGTCTGTGGAATCGGTGAAGGGCTTGACGTAATTCGGAGTGTTCTTATCGTAAAAATTCGTATAACGCTTAAAGCTGTTCTCGAAGCGAAGCCCCCGCGTGTTGATATTAAATCCGAAATCAAGGTAGTCGGAATTGCCGGTGCGTTTAGTGCCGTTGGCAACAGATCGGTATCCGAACGCAAACCCGATGATGTCGTAATCCAGCGAAATGCCCGAAACGTGATTGGAGTTGGCTATGTAGTTGATGGCGGTTTTGTTGGTATCAGCCGCCAGTTTCTGGTCTATCAGGATGTCGAAGCTGCGTTCGGACTGCCATAGGCCGATGATCAGTTTGTCTTTGTAAAACTTTACGTAATTGGTGTCGGTCTTGCTGGTATCGACCGAGGAGAGAGATGCAGAACCGGATTGTTGAGCGACAGCCGGTTGGCAGTTGGCAATAAACAGCAGGCAGATAGAAATTATTGTGTAGTGTTTTTTCATTTTATATTCTCAATATCATCCAGATCTTTATGCCTGCCGCTTGCTCTTTTTGCATTGAGCAAATCCCTATAGTCAATCAATCTGACTTCAATACCCTCTACCTTTCTCAAGGTTGATTTTGGAAATGACTCGTCAAATGTCATTCCTTTCACACTAGTCATTATATCAATGCAAACAGGAGGCCTGCCGTATGTAAATACATCCATATTGCTATTACTAAGGAAGTTTTCTTTTGTCATGCCCATTAATGGCATTTTAAATGCAGAAAAAGCTGCAACAAGTTTTTTGTAGTTATCTTCTGTTTTATTCACCCAAACATCCAAGTCTCCGGTTGTTCGCGAATAGCCATGAAGAATGACCGCATATCCGCCAATAATAATGTACTCTGCCTTATACTTATTAAGCGCTACTAAGAAATCCTTAAAGTCCTCGTTAAAAATATTCCCCATTAGGTATGCTTTCTTTGGCTGTAAACTGTTTTATCCATCCTTGGAGGATTGTTTATGTCGAAGTTAAAAGCAATGCTGTTTAGATACATGGCAGCTTTCAGGCGTTCTTCTACAGTTTGTTTTTTCCAGTAAGCAGCATGCGAGGAGGCTTCGGATACCGTCTGAAGTATAAAAGCGTTCCTGTCAAGTTTATACATTGTGTTGTTGATTTTTTTTCCGAAGCTATTTTAGACCTTAACCTTTGAGCGAATGATATTCAACGCACCCCCGGCTTTGAACCACTCGATCTGCTGTTGGTTGTAGGAGTGATTTACTTTAATGATCTCATGGTCACCTTTGGAATGATGCAGAACCAGATTCAACTGCTTGCCGGGAGTAAACTCTGTCAGACCCAGAATATCAATGGAATCGTCTTCCTGAATTTTGTTATAATCTTCTTTGTTTGCAAAAGTCAGTCCCAACATTCCCTGTTTTTTGAGGTTTGTTTCGTGAATGCGGGCAAATGATTTTACCAGGACAGCACGGACTCCTAAATGGCGGGGTTCCATGGCGGCATGTTCGCGGGAAGATCCTTCTCCGTAATTCTCATCGCCTACCACGATGGATCCGATATGTGAAGATTTATATTCACGCTGCACTTTGGGTACAGAATCATATTGCCCGGTCAATTGATTTTTTACGCTGTCAGTTTTTTCGTTAAAGGCATTTACTGCTCCGATCAACATGTTATTGGAAATATTATCTAAGTGTCCTCTGAATTTCAACCAGGGACCGGCCATGGAAATATGGTCGGTAGTGCATTTTCCTTTGGCTTTAATCAGGAGTTTCAATCCTTTCAGGTCAGCGCCCTCCCAGGCAGCAAAGGCATCCAATAACTGCAGGCGATGGCTTGTTGGAGAAACATTCACAGACACGTTGCTTCCATCGGCAGCAGGAGTCTGATAGCCGGCATCTTCAACGGCAAATCCCTTTTGGGGGAGTTCATCACCGGAAGGAGGATCTAATTTTACTTTTTCTCCTTTTTCATTGGTCAGATAATCTGTCAATGGATTAAAGGTGAGGTCGCCTCCGATTGCCATGGCAGTTACAATTTCGGGAGAGGCAACAAAGGCATAGGTATTTGGATTCCCATCTGCGCGCTTGGCGAAATTCCGGTTGAAGGAATGGATGATAGTATTTTTTTCTTTTTTCTCTGCGCCCATTCGGTCCCACATACCTATGCAGGGGCCGCAGGCATTGGTAAACACTTTTGCGCCAATCTGATCGAATACATCGAGGAAACCATCCCGCTTAATGGTGTAGCGTATCTGCTCAGACCCCGGATTGATAAGATATTCCGACTTCGCTTTTAAATTCTTTGATGAAACCTGTTTCGCCAGACTTACAGCACGTGAAATATCTTCGTACGAGGAATTTGTACAGGAGCCTAAAAGCCCCACTGAAATTTTTGTTGGCCAGCCATTCTTGATGGCAGCATCTTTCAACCGGGAAATGGGAGTTGCCAGATCCGGTGTGAAGGGCCCGTTCACATGAGGTTCCAACTCTGATAAATTGATCTCAATAACCTGATCAAAATACTTAGATGGATTCGCATATACATCGGCATCTGCGGTCAAATATTCTTTTATTGTGTTTGCCAGTTCAGCTACATCCGCACGGCCTGTAGCTTTCAAATAGCGTTCCATGGAAGCATCGTAACCGAATGTAGAAGTAGTAGCGCCTACCTCAGCGCCCATGTTGCAGATGGTTCCTTTTCCGGTGCAGCTCATGGAGGTTGCTCCTTCTCCAAAATATTCCACGATGGCATCGGTGCCGCCTTTTACGGTGAGGATGCCGGCTACTTTTAAGATTACATCTTTAGGGGCCGTCCAGCCGCTTAACTTTCCGGTCAATTTAACACCGATTAATTTGGGCATTTTTAATTCCCAGGCAAGCCCTGCCATTACATCACAGGCATCGGCACCGCCAACGCCAATAGCGATCATACCCAGGCCACCTGCGTTTACAGTATGAGAGTCTGTGCCAATCATCATTCCTCCGGGGAAAGCATAATTTTCTAGTACCACCTGGTGGATAATACCTGCTCCCGGTTTCCAGAATCCAATCCCGTATTTATTGGATACCGAACCCAGAAAATCGAATACTTCTTTACTTTCTTTGGTGGCAAATTCCAAATCTTTTGCAGCACCATCTTTCGCGGTGATCAGGTGATCGCAATGAACGGTGGAAGGTGTTGCCACTTTTGGCCGGCCCGATTGCATGAATTGCAACAATGCCATTTGAGCAGTGGCATCTTGCATGGCCACCCGATCGGGAGCAAAATCCACGTACGATTTTCCGCGGGAAAAATTTTCAGCCTTCTGGTCAGGATGCAGGTGGGAGTACAATATTTTTTCAGTAAGGGTGAGGGGATGCCCCGCCAGTTTACGGGCCGCTTCTACGCGTGCAGGAAGGTTTTTGTAAACCTTTTTAATCATTTCAATGTCGAATGCCATGGTGCGTTTAACTTAAAGGTTTTACTTTTTCAGGAAGTTTGCTGTTATGAATAAATTACCGGTTTTCATGCAGCTTGTTTTTTCATTGCTTTGCTGCACATTGTGCAAATTTACTAAAAAAAACCCCGACCATGATGGACGGGGTTTTTCTTGAGATCGGTTTTCACGTTACTTTACAATTGAGAGTTTTTTGGTCAGTACAGCTTCGTCTGCTCGCTTGGATTTGTATTACCATTTATAAAAATTTATCATTGTACGCTGGTCGGGTCCCGATAGCTATCGGGATATTTTGGATGTTGGTTTGGCAATCCCGACCTATGAGTTCATGGATTTTCAATCCCGCATCCAAAAATAATCAAAGCAAACTTACGTAAAATAGAATCGCGGATTGAAAATCCGCAAGCTCTTTGGTCGGGATTACCAAAGCCTAAATCCCGACCAGCATTCCAATATTATTTTTCTTTTGAAAAGACAAATCCTGACGAGCAGGGGTTAATTACTGCACAACCACCTTCTCCGTATAAACTTTATCGGCACTCTGCACTTTTACAAAATAAATCCCTTTGGGCTGGGAGGATAAATCTATTTGCTGGTTTGAAGCGAGTACTTGCTGATGAATAATTTGACTAAGATGGTTGTAAATAAAAATTTCTCCGTTAAGGTTTTCGGGTAATTGCAAGGTAAACAACCCGGATGTAGGATTTGGAGTGATGGAAAATTGCCATGGTATTGAACTGCTGCTTATTTTTTGCTTATCAGAAAATACGACTGGAATAGCGGTTGCAGCAACAGAATTATTACGGTTTGTGTTTTGTGTGTTCTGTACGCGCATTCCATCCATGCATTCACTGGCAAGTGTTGGATCAATATACGCATGAAAGTTACACCCGGATTTTGCTGATGAGCCGCTTTTTACCACAATGCGCTCGCCTGCTCTCATATTTACAGTAGTACCCGCTTCAATAACAAATCTGTCCTTTGAACCGCCATCAGTAAAAGTTTCAGGGTCAGCAAAAGGAGATGGCACTCCCGAATTATTTTTGGTATAAAAGACATCGGTTGTTTGCTGAGGTGCAATAGTTAAAATATTTTTTGCAAAAAAATCCTGGTCATACACCACATCGCGGTTATACAGCGTATTGTTGGTGCATTCTTTATCCCATTGTGCCGATGCAAGGCGGGACAAACCATAAATGCTCCTGTTGCTTTGTTTTGTATCATTTGTGATTACTGCCTGCTCTACATCGTTTTGATAATAGCCCATTACAATATCATACACATTAGGAGAAGTTGCTGTGGCATCAGCACCATCAAATTTGTAAAGTGGCATAAACATTAACGGCACCCCCCAGAAACCATTACAATCAAATATACCTTTGCATGGAATGAAACTAACATCGTCATCCATACTGCCTATTATTGCAGTATGAAAACCCGGGCCAAGCGGATGATATGGGTCCCAGATAAGTTTAGCAAAAGTGTTGCGCCAGCGAATCATGTGCCCATCTGAGAAATAACCGAATGGAATGGAATGCATGGGAAACTCCATAGTAAAATCGGCATGACCGAAATCTTCAAGAAAGGTTGTGAGGTTGCTGCATGCTCTTCTGCAATCATTTGCACAAGAATTTTTACTAGGTTCAATTAATCCTTTTGACCATCCATGGTAAAACCACCAGTAGGAATTATCAATCGGATTAAGATGCATGATAGGAACACTCTGGCATTCATTAGAATTACCTATTAGGTTTAATCGGTCACACTTTATGTCACGAGGGTCATCATCTGGATCTGGATTGTCCTTACCTGAATTTTTAAATACAGGTGTCTGACCCAAATAGAAATCAGCAATTTTTCCGGGAATTGAATTAGTGAAGGAAGTGGCATCAATTGCTTTTAAATACATAGCGGCAACAGTTAAGGGAGCGTGCTGGTTCACGGCTTCCAATCCCTGATGATAAAATTTATTATCACATTCTTTTGAATCTATATCTCCATATAAAAAACCTGCATCATCCGACCATTGAACAGTTCCGTAATAAGTCATCGTTTCATTTACCCTATCCCTGAACCAAGAGCCGATTGCCCCATAAGTTGTTAAAGGCACGGGGGGCAAAGGAACTGCCGGCATTGGATTAGTGATAAGTTGCACGGGCAGGGGCTGACTAATAAGTTCCGGAAAATAATCAGGTTCCGAAATCATAATGTATGCAAGTTCGGCAAGGGCAGCCAGCGTAAATCCTTCGTACCAATAACCCAATTTTTCATCAGGGTATGTATCAGAATCTGCCCAGATTTGAGAAGTTCCTCCTACATTTTTAATAACGTCAGTCCTTTTACTAACTAAGCCCAAGCCCATATTTATTGCTTTTATTAAATGCGCTTTATCTTTTGTTACGCGGTACATGGTAATATGCGATTGTATGGCTTCCGCAATGCCTTTATATGCTTGTAACCGCTCGGGCTCACCTGATATATTGGGTGGATCATCCAAAGAATAATAAGTATCTGTGTACCATTTTCTTGCTTTCTCACACCCCTCTTTTACCTGCAAGTTTGCATATTGGGCGGAGACAAATGAAGAAATGTATAGAATAAATAACAGGGTTATGATTAATGTTTTCATGTGATAATTTTTTTACATGAATATTATTTTAAAATATATGTTTGAAATAAATCTTTCTCCAATATTTAATTTTTTTAACTCGCTGGGGTAAAAAATAAATTCATCCATACTTCCTTTTCTAGATATTGTATTAGAAGGCAAAGGTCCTTTGGCATTATATGTATGATCATATTTTCCGTATCCATAAGCCATGATATTCAAATTAAGCCCTAAATCAATCCATACACCGGAGGAAGAAATTTCTTTCTTATATCCTAGAGGCAAACTTAAAGAAACCATATTTGAACGCGAAGTCAGTGTTATGGTTTGGTTTATGACGAGATACCCCCCTCCTGGTATTGGTGTGAAATAGCGATAGCCCCGAAAGTCCGACTCTTCAATATGGGAAGAAAGGTTTAACCCGCTGTACAGAAGAGAAATTCTTTTTTTAGATTTTAACAATGGGAAATCATATTGATAAAAAAAACGATATGATTTTAAAGTTGCTGTCGTTTCATATCTTTTCCTGAATCCGAACCCTAAACTATGCATTCTAAACTTTTTTGCAACAGAATTAATCTG
>SCSP01000063.1 GCA_004297845.1 Bacteroidota bacterium
GCCAGCGGAGCAAACATTTCATTTTCGGGCGGCAATGTGGGGATTAACACTATTAGTCCTACCGAACCATTGACCATTGGCAATACCGGTACCGCCTGGAATTATGAGCAAGTTGCTTTTTCAATTAAGGATAATTCTTCTAATGCTTATTCGCTGGCTTATCTGCCTAATGGCGCTACGCCCGGAGGTTCGGGAGCCAAAATGATTATAGGATGGGGATTGGACCCTTCGCTTTATGAAGCCACCTTTGATTTGGGAGATTATGCAAACATAGGCAGAGATGTACAAGGAGGGATATTTTTTTCGACAAGACCCAATGGCTCTTTTGAAAAACGCATGCAAATTCTTCAAAATGGGAAAGTGGGAATCGGAACTTTAACTCCCTCCGAAAAACTTACAGTTTCCGGCACCATTTACAGCAGCACGGGCGGATTCAAATTCCCTGACGGAACAGTGCAGACAAGCGCTGGAATCAGCAACGGAAGTACTCCTATTTTTGATAATATAGTAGTTCAGAAAAAGATCAGTGTTGGTACGGGTACTTTGATTCTTGAAAATGATCCTTCAGGTTCGGGTTTGCATAACAGCATTTATACGGATGCTGCAGGTTCCGGCACCACTGATTTACTGATTCAATCCAATCCCGCATATAGCCACCACACCCTCCTTAATGCTAATAATACCGGCAATGTGGGGATTGGTACCAGCGCGCCTCAATACAAATTAGATATTACAGGCAATTTTCATGTGAGCAACGCATCGGGATTATCAGGTCTGGTAGTTAAAACAGACGCTCCTGCCGAGCCTAATGTAACTCCCGCCTTAGAAACCAAAGTGGGCATAGGCACAGAAAATCCGATACGCGCCTTACATATATACACCGAGCATATTTCACCCGATGCACCGCCCTGCACTACCTGCACTGAAAGCCATAATGGAATGCGCTTGGAGGACTTTTCCGGCTCCGCCACTCCCATCAGAACAATATGGGATGTTATGCCTCTGAACGGCAGTTTACTATTCAGCAAAGGCAATAGTAATGATGAGCACGCTGTGGATGCAAAGATGATGATTTTAGAAAATGGCAATGTGGGGATTGGAACTCTTACACCTAACGAAAAGTTGGAAGTGAACGGGAATGCAATAATATCAGGGGGACTTAATCCCAATCAGGATTTAATAATTGCTGCAAATTCAGGCAATGTAGGCATTGGAACAATACCCAACACTCTTTCAAACACAAATGGAAATTACAAGTTAGACATCAACGGAGATGTGCGTTTTATGGCAGGAGGAGGAAATGTGGTGATTAAAACAGAAGCCGGGGTAGCTGGCGGGAATTCTGATACCAAAGTTGGCATAGGCACAGAAGCCCCTATACGTTCTTTGCATATATATACATCACACTCTTCCGATTTACCTCCGCCACCTTGTCCTAACAATGACCCTGATTGTATTCCTTCTCAGGGATCACACAATGGAATGCGCCTGGAAGACCTGAATCAAATAGGCAATGCAGCCCCGACCAGGAGTATATGGGATGTTGCACCAATTCCGGGCAAACTGATAATAGGAACCGGCAATTTATCGGATCAAAGCATTGCGGCAAAAATGACACTATTGAACAACGGCAATGTGGGGATTGGAACAACAACACCCGGAGCAAAATTAGAAGTAGAGGGTAGTATTTCTATTCTTAGTCCAACTCCCGGCCCAGGCGCAGGAGATGTTTCTTTATTTTTTGGAAGGGAAAATGTAGTTACAACTACTGGTATTCTGGGGGAATGGGGAATGCAATATGTTGCAAATGTGAACCCCGGTGGTACAGGCGGACTTAATTTCTGGAAGCCTGCAGGAAGCACCGGCACCAGCCCAGGCAACGGCTTCGGCAACAATTTTTTATTTCTTGCGGATGATGGCAAGGTGGGAGTTGGAACAGGCGCTCCCCTGGAAAAATTATCTGTGAATGGTAATATCCGGATAGGCCCCGACCCTCTTGGCAATTCAAAGTATATGATACTTGGCGAACAGTCAATTGATGCGCGTGATGTGCCGGGCCACTCAATTCCTCTTTTATTAAGTTACCATTCACAGGCAGGAGTACTGATCGGAAATCCTGCAATCACAACATCCGATGCAAATCTTTTAGTTGCAGGAAATACGTATAGCCGAAAAATAATAGTTGGTGATGGAAAATCAATTCTTGCCGGAAATCTGCACGATGATTTTTTACTTGCCGTTAACGGGAAAATGGTTGCCAAATCTGCTTATGTTACTATGACCGGATGGGGAGATTTTGTATTTGATAAAAAATACAAGCGCATGAGCTTTGAAGATCAGTTGAAATATTATCCTCAATACAAACGGCTGCATGGAATGCCTTCTGCTGACCAAATTGAAAAAGAAGGGCTCAATACAGGAGAAACCCTCAAAGCCCTCACCATAAATGTAGAAGAAACAAAATTAGATGTGCTCGATTTGTATAAAGAAATACAATTGCTGAAAAAAGAAAACACGGCTTTGAAAGAAGAACTATCGGATATTAAAAAGAAAAAATAAAATTCAATTCAGAAGGAAAATGAAAAAAGCAGATATTTTACTGTTTATCTTTCTCGCAAGTGTTTTTTCTACCTGTAAAAAATATCCGGATGGACCTTGTATTAGTTTAAGAAGCAAGCGGGATAGAATTCGTGGTGAATGGGAGGTGCAAAAATATTTAATTGATGGCGGTGATTCGACTGCGGCAAAATATCCGATCCCGTGTAAATACAGAATTACGGATAAAGAACATTCATTGAAATTTTATTCTCCATGCGATACTATAGAAGGTCGTTGGGAGTTTACAGAAAATAAAACGCATATAGCTATTCATTTAGACAAATTCATGCCTCTTTATTTGACATGGAATATGGAATGGAAAATTATGAAACTTACTTTTAAAGAAATGCATTTACAGACTAATTTCAGTTCAAAAGAATATAATGTTTATTTAATTAAAACAGAAATTATAAAATGAAGAAGAGACAAATATTAATATTGTTGTTGTTATTAATTTCCTGTTTGCCATGCAATGCTCAAACAGCAGAACAAAATCACGATAAGTATTGGTTTTACAGATATAGGCTAATTCGAAATTTTGTAAAGATTGGTAACTGTCAAGGATGCAGTATCCCAGCAGATGCGAGGGGATTCGATGATTATTCTTCTCTACATTTTGGAGATGGACCTGAATTGGGATGGTATGTCGCCATGCTTGCGACAGAGTATAAGCTTTTAGTAGACCATAATCAAGATGCTTCCGAAACAATCAAAGAACTTTACTACGCTCTTGAGGCAATAAATAGGTTAGACATGAATGCAGAAGCTTATATGAGCAATGGGAGTCAGCCGGGATCGTTAAATGGATTTTTTATAGGTAATGATGTTCCTCCGAATTTTCTAGGCGATCCAAACGATCCGCAAAGTAATTATCATCATTTTAATTCCGGCTTGGTAGAAACGCATTGCCACCCGCAGTTCTCTCAGCCTTGCACTTTATTTAATACAGTAAGCAGTTTTAATGATGAGGACGATCCTAATGTACCCGATCCTGATGAAGAATCATTAGATATGGCATGTCATTGGTTAATGGGTTTATCGCTTGTAAATAAGTGTTTTGACGGACATGAGGATGTAACATATAATGGAACAAACTTTATGGATGGTGAAAGCAGGATATTACACGAAGCCCGCAACATTGCTGACAGAGTCGTTGATTGGCTGAGAATACATTCTTGGATTGTTCGTAATCCTGTAACAGGAAATAATTTATCAATCGCTGAAGGAGGTCATGCAGAATTGTTGTCTTATGGCTATGCAGAAGCTGCCTGTAGGATAACTAATAAAACAGACTTTACTCACTTAGTATCGGGTTTGACTTGCTTTGATTACCATGATTATATTTCCATTCCTGATTTGCCGATTTTTCAAGCATATAATAATCCTGCTGTCTTTTTTGCAATTGTTAATACCAGCAGTTATAATGATCACCTGATTGGGCTTTTAGCCGCTATAGGGAATTCATGGTATGATCCGTATCCACCCTTTTTACCCATAAATAATACCACTAATTTATCATTATCTGCTTATTTCACATCTCCTCAATACTCCAGACCATACCTTCCATTATTGAGGCAGGTGCTACATGGAGGAGGAAACTTCGTTTCAAATGGCACATATACAGATTTGTTAGATGCTGCTCCTTGTTCAGGTCCGCGTAACGTAGATGGTAATTATCCGGATTTCGAATGGTCTACGACAAATAGATTTCGTCAACCGGAACAGAGGGGTTCTATCACTCCTTCGCCAAAAGGAGAATACAATGGTTTGGACTACATGCTTTTGTTTAATCTGTATTGCCTTGCTCAGGAAGATTATTTTTCAGGATATTTTAATGAGATGGATAAATATATTACTCTTGATTTTCCAGCAAACTTTCCGATTATAGGAGAAGTTGGTTCGCATGCAAACCCTATTCAAGTTGATGCGTTCCGTGAAATTATTATTGACTGCCATCTTGATTCAGATGCAGACGCAACTTTTCGTGCCGGCGAACAAGTGGGATGGGGTCCCAATTTTGGAGTAGATGCAGGAGCCGATTGGGGAATGTATGTTCAGCCTTTTGTTTGTAGTGCCAGTCCCTATGGTACTTATATTCGTTCTTCGGGCGATACGAATAAGCCACGTACACTTTACAATGCTCCCGTTAATTATGTTTACTATGCTGATGCAGGCAATTCTCACCCTGTACAGTCCGTTGGTTCTACAAAACCATCTTTACCGAAACCAACACCTTCTGATTTTCACTCGCCAGTCAGCATTACTCCTAATCCAACGAATGGTTTCTTCACTTTGAGTTTGGATGAAAATGTTCAAAGTGAGGTTTTTATTTACAACAACCTTGGAGAGCTTGTTTACAGCAGGGCGGTTAGCGCAACGCAGCAAATAAGTTTATCTTCCCAGCCCAAAGGGATTTATTTTGTAAAAGTGCAGAGTGCCGATAAAGTTTATACAGAGAAGGTGGTTGTGCAGTAATTATTCCCGCTCGCCTGGATTTGTCTTTTCAAAAGAAAAATAATATTGGAATGCTGGTCGGGATCTAGGCTTTGGTAGTCCCGACCAAAGAGCAAATTGATTTGCAATCCATTCTACCGATGCATTGTAAGTTGATTACTTTTGCAATGTGGGATTGCAAATCCCTGAACTTTCAGGTCGGGATTGCCAGACCATCGGCCAATCTAAATCCCGACCAGCCTATAACGATAAGTTTTTATGAATGGGGAGAAATCCAAAACAGCGAGAAATAAATTCAAAAAAAAATGGACCAGAACCATTTTGCTGCAAGCCATTATTACCACATTTTCTTATTTATCCTTCTCTCAAACCTTAACCCAAACCATCCGCGGGACCGTTGCGGATGCAGATTCTAAGTCGCCTATTGAACAGGCGGGGGTGAAAATCCTGAACTTAGACACCCATATCTATGCTGTTTCCGATGCCGATGGAAAATTCAGATTGTTGAAAGTGCCGGTTGGCAGGCACCGCATCAAATTTTCATTCATCGGATACGAAGAGGTGGTGCTGCAAAACATTATCGTAACCACGGGAAAAGAAGTGGTACTCCATGTGGAGATGCACGAAAAACTCTTCATAGGAAATGAAGTTGAAATTGTTGCCGTAAAAGATAAGACCAAAGCTAATAATGACCTGGTAACAAACAGCGCGCGCAACTTTCAGAGTGAAGAAACAGAACGTTATGCCGGGAGCCGTGGAGATCCGGCCAAGATGGTTGCCAATTATGCCGGTGTGGCTACAGGCAATGATGCGCGTAACGATATTATTGTCAGAGGTAACTCTCCGCTCGGAGTTTTGTGGCGGTTAGAAAACACAGATATACCCGGCCCAAATCATTTTTCTACCCAGGGAGCTACGGGCGGGCCTGTGAGCATACTCAACAACAGCCTTCTTGCCGGCAGTGACTTTTTAACGGGCGCATTCCCGGCAGAGTTTGGAAATAAAATGGCAGCGGTTTTTGACCTGAAGCTGCGAAATGGCAACAATGAAAAAACTGAATTCACCACCCCCGCTGAGCGTAGCATGTTTAAAATAAAAAAGAAGATAAGTTCAGCGTAGCGTCCCGCTACGCTGCTTTACCCGCGGCATCCTGCCGCACTTGCATAAAATAGTTTTACTTTTACCAAATGCCAACCGGTTATCAAATACAAAATCAGGATCGTGCGCATTATCTAACGCTTCAAATAGTGGAATGGGTAG
>SCSP01000064.1 GCA_004297845.1 Bacteroidota bacterium
CTGATCCGCCAATGGCGGATCAGTTGTCCTGCAATGTTTGTTACTGAAATAGTGTAATCCGATTTTTTTGAAAGATAAACCGACACTTCATTATTTGCCGGGTTGGGGAACAGCAGTAAATCCTCCACTTCGGGTTTTACAATTTCCGGTGTGAAGGTCGGAGTCCACACATAACCCTGAACATATATTGGCAATTCAATGTTGCTCGGGTATTGCGGAGAAAATGCAAGGCGCTGAACAGCGAGGCGAGGCATCATAAAATTTCCGTTGTATGTGTATCCCTGTCCATCGCCTGGTTTTCTGCGAAAAAAATCTCCATCGTTGATTGGCAGATTCGGATTTACCTGATAGCGCGTGTAATTGCTGCTTGATATCAGAATTTTAATCTTGTGTCCTTTTCCGAAAGTGTAACCAATAGGCATCATCTTGAATTTGTATTCATACACCTGGCCAATGTTGATATTCGTGAAAGGCGTGTTATCGTTTTGGTATGGAGGATTTTCATCCCACTCGGGATGCTCTACTATATTTCTTGCATAATCGCGCGCGCGCGCGTTCACACATCCCTCTGTAACAAAATATTCTCTGCGGTTTCCAATACTGTCATTCGGATAAACATCCAGTATACGAATGAAGAAATCCGTGTCTGTGGGTCCATTAGTTACTCCTCCCGGATTTGATTTTGCATACAATGTTCCCACAGGAAAACCAACTATGCTCAAGGTATCGGGCAAAATATCGCTTGTGAATTGAAGAACTCCCGGGCGGTCCATGGTATATTGCGCGAAGCGCGCCACATTGATTTGCCCCTGCGAATTGCCGGTGCCGGCAAGATTTTTCGCTCCATCCGGCAATTGAACAATCATGTTTTCTCCTCCAATGGTGAAAATCGGGTCGTCCGGGTCGTGCACATAAATTTTGTAACCCTCATCACTTTCCGGTGCGGAGTAATCCGCAGCGCCATTCTGATGTAAATACATTTTTACAGGATTGACGTAGGGTGATTGAATGGGAAAAGTATCCAGATTTAACCAGTAATTTCCAACCGCTGCGTTACCCGAAATTCCATCTCCGTTGGGTCCGGCAATATATGCACGAACATTGGCAACACTATCCATAAAATTTACGCGAGGCACAGAAGTGATTTTCCCGGTATCTAAACCGGGAATGAGCGAGTTTCCTGAGGCGGAAACATCTGCTGGAAAATGAGGTCCATAAATAATGGTTCCGGTAGGCGACCCTTGCCTTACGGTAACAGGTATGCCATTCAAGCCTCCTGTGCCATTCAGATAGGCGAGCATCGCTTCATATTTCACCACGAAATTTGTATCGGGGATTTGCACATAATACAGACCCAACACACTCTGCCATCTATCATTTTCGGCAAGCATAAATTTGGGTTCGCCCAGCCCCTGGTTGTAATTCAAATTGTAACGGAACCATGACATTGCTTCCGACTTTAAAAGTTTTGAAATCGGCAAGGAGCCGGCATCAAAGGCATCAAAATCCACTCCCGGAAGATCGGCAGCATTATCGGGATACGACATGTCCCCTGTAATTTTTTTTGAAATGGTTTGATGCGCCCAGGGTCCGATGACTATTTTTTGTTTTTTGTGATTATCATAGTTTCTGCTCAGATATTGTTTCATGTAAGCCCATGTCTGAATTTGTCCGTCAATAAAAATATCCCACCATCCGGTAAGATGATAAGCGGGAACTTCCATATTTGCGTATCGGTTAAATTGTCCATACAAAGAGCCATCGCCATTGGCACCTACCATTGCCCGGCTCGCATCATATCCCTTTCTGGTAATGGAATTGGGATAATAACCGGTGGGCAATAAATTTCCAAACTGATCTTTGTAACGAACAGCAGAAAAATGATCAATGGCTTTGTTTGCCGCTACAAATTTATCCGACACTCCATAATCAAAAGAAGAGTGAATATTATTTTGAACGGCAGTCAGCAATCCTTGCGTGGCTGCAATTTGCTGATCCACCGGGATGGAATCGTCCTCGGCATCAAAAATTTGTCCTTGCAGCCATCCGGTAACTAACCGGTCGCGGAACACTCCGTTTTGAAAGCCGGTGCTTTTGAAAAACTCATTGGTTCCAACAATAGGAAGCATTGCTTTCAAGCCGGGTTGAGCAGGATCAATTTTATGCGCTGCCGCTGCCTGATATTGATTGTAACCGAGTGCGGATGCTCCCATCGTGCCGATGCTTCCGTTGCAAACTAAAAATGTATCCAGCGTTCCATCGCCATCCATATCATACGTTCTGGTTAAATTATTTAAGATAAACTGAATGCTGTTGTATCCGTCTTCATGTTTGTTTCCGTTGCGGGAGTCGCTAACCGGAGTGAGGGTATCCAGGATATGAGTGATGTAAGGATGATAAGGCATTTTGCTCCATCCATCGCTTTGAATGGGAAGATACACGCCCTCGGAGGTATAGCGTCCGCGTTGATCCTGCTGCCCGAAAACATATCCGAGCATACCAAACCCTGCGCCAAGGGCATCGGTGTTTCCTTTATCGTAAGGAGTCCGCATCCAAATCATCGGCAACTGAAC
>SCSP01000065.1 GCA_004297845.1 Bacteroidota bacterium
TGGAGATGACGCAAAAAAGATAATTTTTCCGAAGATTGCCAGCGATGCATAAATTCCTGCCTGTGCTGGTTCAAAAAAATGCTTTACCAAAACAACATCAATGTTATAAAAAATCGTAAGGCCCAAAATTGCAAGAAACGTAGGAATGACATACGCAAGCACTTCCTTCCTGTGAATGGTAATTTTGTCGGGTGCTTTTTTAAAAACGAACTGAATGGGAAGCAAAAACAGAATAATCCCAATGATATTAGAAACTACATTCCCAAACAGTGTCAGTGCAACTCCGAAAGAAGCCAGAAGAAATCCAGAAAGTAACCTGAGGAAAATCATTATTGTAGAAAATCCGCTAAAGGCAAGAAATTTTTGAAAACCGATTAATAATCCTGTACAACTGGTCATAATAAATGTACTCACAACTATTGCGTATAGTGAAAGAAACACTCCGAAATCTTTTATATGCAATAAGTTTTGTAGAAGTGGAATTAATGGAAGATAGATAAGTAACCCAACAATGCTGGCAACGACAATATAGGTAAGACTCTTCATAAATAGCGTCCGTGCTGCGCCTACATCATGAGACGCTTTATAGACAGAAAAATATTTCGTCAAAACTACCTGAATAACGTTTGCAGGCACACTGAGCAGGAAAAGGAGAGAAAACAGTGCAGCAATCTCACTATATTTTTCAGGTCCCATAATTCGTCCAACTACGACATGATACAAATAGGCACCAAAATTGGTAGCCATGGTGCCGACAAACATAATGGCACTATTACGGGCAACGGGATTCGCAATAATTCCGGAAATCTTTTTCATATATGTATTAGTCTATAAATCTATATTTAAGGAGAGTCCACGCAGCATATATTCCATCTCTCCAGGTAAGCTTTTTCCCTTCCTCAAATTTCCTCCCAAAATAAGAAATAGGAATCTCATAGATTTGATATCCATGCTTTAATACCTTTGCAGTAAATTCCGGCTCGAAATCAAATCGTTTTGCCCGAAGTGTAAAATCAGTAAGGATACTTCTACGAAATACTTTATATCCTGTCTCCATATCGGTAATATTTGAGTTATAAAGTATATTCGTCAAAAAAGTAACAAACTTATTCCCTAAGGCATAAAGAAACATTGTTGAGAGATGAGAGCCTAAAAATCGAGATCCGTATACAACATGTACTCGAGTATTTTCGAATGGGTATAAAAGTTGCTCATAATCTCTTGGGGTGTATTCAAAGTCGGCATCCTGAATGATTATTAACTCGCCTGTTGCTTGTTTAAATCCCTCTTGCAGTGCTGCCCCTTTCCCTTGATTGACTTTCTGGAGAATAATAGTATATTTTTTAGCAAATTTTTTTAATACCTCTTCAGTACCATCTGTAGATCCATCATCAACGATGATAATTTCTTTTTCCCATCCTGGCACTTTCTGTTTTTCAACACTTTCTATCACTTTTTCAATCATCACCTTTTCGTTATAGGCGGGAATAACAATTGACAATTTCTTCATAAAATTCCTTTGTATACCTTGACTGTTTCTACTGCCGTTTTCTCCCAGGTAAACCTGGCTGCCCAGTCCCGAGCTTTTTGTGACTCACTCTTTCGATCCCGTTTAAGCATTTCCTGTATACTAGACTTAATGTTTTTAGAATCTTCTGGATCAACAAGAATTGATGGGCCAGCAATTTCGGCTAAACTAGTTTTTAACGATACCACAGCAGGAGTACCGCACGCCATAGCTTCCAGAACCGGCAGCCCAAATCCTTCTGCAATTGACGGTTGAACATATAAAGAAGCGAGTGAATACACTGCTGGTAAATCACTATCGGGAATATATCCCAACATAATAATTTTTTCCCTTTGGTTTGTTTCTTCTATTGTCTTCTGAATCAGTTGCACTTCAGGAAGGTCATGATGTAAAAACGCGTTCCCTACTAAAACAAGTGATACGTCAACTCCCTTCATTGCGCGAATAAGGGTAGGAATATTTTTATTCCAATTCACGTCTCCCACATACAGGACAAAAGAATCAGTAAGTTTATATTTTCCTTTAACTTTTTCTTGTTCTTTTGCCCCTTGAGGCTTAAATTGTTCACCAGGGGCCAAGTATATGACAAAAATTTTGTCGTGAGGGAAATGAGTAAGTCGGGCGATATCATTCTTTGAGGCTTCCGAATCAGTAATAATTGCCTTAAC
>SCSP01000066.1 GCA_004297845.1 Bacteroidota bacterium
CATGAGGAAAATCCAAAGCATGATCCAAACGAACATGGGGAATTGCTCAAGCGAAGTGGGTGTAAGCAATCCTCCGAAGATGAGGGCAAAGCAACCTAATATCATTCCGATTCCTGAAATCATTATCCCGATGCTTCCTCCAAATCTATCGGATGGCGCTCCCAATAATGCGCGGATTAATGAACCGATAAGCGGACCCAAAAAAGCGAACTTCAGCGGGTCAGGCGCTCCATCAAATGTTCCGTATATGGTTTTTATCATCAGAGGAAATGCAGCAGAGAATCCGGCAAAACTTCCGAATGTCATCACATATGTTATGGTGCAAAACCACGCGTGTTTGTTGTCAGTCATGTTTTTTAACATTCCCCCGATAGAGGGTTTATCCATGCGAATACTTTTCAAAAATATCCAGCAAAGAATTCCGGCAATAAGCAGAATCGGAACATACCACCAGGCAGCATTCTGAAGCCAGATGTCTTTTTTGATGACTTTTTTAATTTCCACATCGGTAATAACGCCTGCATCATTTTTTTTGATTTCGGCTTTCATATTCTTGGTCGCTTCGCTTTCGGCTATGTTTACTCCTGTTATTTGTTCTCCTTCTTTGGTAAGCATTATGTATTTGGCAAGCTCTTCATTTTTAAACGTAATAGTTTTCACTACATCGGCTTCTTTAACAACCACTATATCTTTTATTTTATCTGCCTTGGTGAATAACTGCGGTCCGCCTGCAACTGCACCGAGCGCTGCAAAACCGATTATCCATGGAGTTACAAACTGTGTGAGCGACACTCCGAAGTTTCCTATTCCCGCCTGTATTCCCATCGCGTAGCCCTGCAGCCGCTTGGGGAAGTGCATACTTGTTGAAGGCATATAAGAAGAAAAGTCGCCTCCGCCAAAGCCGCATAGAAGAGCAATAATCAAAAAGTGCATATAGGGTGTTTCTGGATTTTGCACCGCAAATGCCAGCCATACCATTGGCAGAACTTTAAGAAATGTTGCAAATGTTACTACATGCCTTGTCCCATAAATAGGGATGAGGAATGTATGAATGAGGCGGAATGTTCCTCCGGCTAATCCGGGCATGGCGGTGAGCCAGAATAACTGCATGGTATCAAACTTGAAGCCGATGTTGGGAAGGCGCACCGCCACCGCACTCATCACAAACCATGTTGCGAATGAAAATATTAAACTGAATGTGGTTATCCACAAAGTGATGTTGGCGTGTTTACTGCCTTCGGATTTCCAAAAACTATTGTCTTCGGGAGTCCATTTGTTTAACCATGTTGACATATTGTTTAGATTTTATATAGATTGATATGACAGTTACCTTACAATTCTTAAAATAGGACAAGGCGCTTTGGTAAAAATCGTGTATGTATGACTTCCCATCAATAATTTTCCAATAGGAGATTTTTTTTGTGATGCCAGCACAATTAAATCAGCATGTATTTCTTCTGCTAGCGCTACTACTTCCTCAGGAACAAATCCATGGCGGATAACTTCTTCAACATTATTTACTCCAAGCTGAGCAAGTCGTTTTACTTCTGCGTCTAACACTTTTTTCCCTTCTTTAATCCATTCGTCTCTTATGTTTTTCCATTCGGGCGAATCGGAAGTAAGTGTGCCTAATCCCACCGATTTATCTTCTACATATAATAGAGTAAGTTTTGCCCCGGTTGTTTTAGCAAGATAGGCAGCTTGCTTGGTAGCGATATCTGCCAGTTCAGAATTTCCGCCAACCGGATAAATAATATTGTGATATGCTGCACCGTTTGCCATAATGGTTTCAGGAGAAAGCCCGGCGGGAATAGTAACAGGTCTTCTTTCTACAAATGGCTGGGGCTCGATCTTTATTTTTGCGCGTCCGCCTTTATCAACCCATAATTTTGTCCATTTGGTTTGTGCAACACGCAATACAACAAGTGCGATTACAGCCAGAACCACGAAAGAAAGAAATCCCCATTGAAAAGTTCCGGTACGCTGCATTGACTGCCCCATCATGTTAGGAAGAAAACTTCCGCCCAACGCTCCAATTTCACCTATCATGCTTCCTGCCACAGCAGTTGCTACAGGCCACCTTAGAGGAACCAGCTGAAACAAAGAACCGTTGCCTGCCCCAAAAGCAGCAAATGTTGCCATGAAAAGAATGGTGGTGGTAACAAGATCAAATTGGAAAGATGCTGTGAACATACATAGTATGATAATGACAAACATCAGCGTAAGAGAATTTACACCGCCCCATCGGTCGCTTATCCATCCGCCTACCACACGCACTGCGCTTCCCATGAGAGCTGCCAGCATGGTTAATTGCCCTGCTTCCACTTTTGTTACTCCAAATTGATCATGAAAATAAGTGGGAAGAAAACTTGACAAGCCGATGAATCCCCCAAAAGTGATAACGTAAATAAGGTTGAATGACCATCCGTCTTTTTCAAAAAGACATTTGATGTGTTCCATAAAACTTTGTTTATGTATATCGGGCGGCTCTTTGGCAAAAATTATCATTACTAAAATCGGCAGTGACATGAAGATCGCACCCATTCCGTAAACTGCTTGCCAGCCAAAATGTGTGGCAAGCGGAGGAGCAAATAACATAGCGAGAACTGTTCCGCTGTTTCCTGCACCTGCAATTCCCATGGCTAACCCTTTGTATTTTGGAGGGAACCATCCGCTGCCTAAAGAAAGAGCCACCCCAAAACTTGCTCCGGCTATTCCCAGCATTATACCCATATTGATCACTTCCGGGTAAGTATCAACCATGAAGTACCCATATAATAGACCAAGGAGTATTAGACCCATCTCAACTAAAGCAGCTCCTTTTCGTGTGATGTATTGCGCTAAAACTCCCAATGGGAAACGCATAAGCGCCCCGGCAAGAATTGGTACCGATACCATAAATCCCTTTTCTGCAGGTGATAGATTAAACTCTTCGCTGATAAATGGCGCCATGGCACCATTGAGCACCCATATCGCAAAACAGAAATCAAAGTAAAAAAACGATGCCCATAATGTTGGTTGGTGCCCCGATTTTAGAAAATCTTTGAAGTTTGACATACAATGTTTTTTAGTGGCTATCTGGAATCAAAAGTAGGTACTGAAAAAATTCTAAGCATGACTATTTTCATAAACCTATATGATTGTTGTCAGTTTTTTGCAATTCACGGCTTGGATCAAGAGATAATTTCCTTTATTGTGTTTTATGTGAAAAAGTCCGTTATGCAATCAGTTTCATAACACCGATGAACAAATATGAGCATTATCATATACCATACTGAGATATGTCATTGTTTACATTCCGCAAACACAACACTTTTGTCGTGTAGGTCAAAATTATATTCTTAGAAAAATAACCCTTTCATTTATGAGAATAATATCGAAAAGATTTCTTAAAACGAACTCAGGCAAAATGGCTTCCCTGTTGCTTGTTTGTTGTTTCCTTGCTTCTTCAGCGAGTGTAAGCGCACAGGACGGTGCTGCAATATTCAAGCAAAAGTGCAGCGCCTGCCACAAGATTGGTGAAGGTAAGTTTGTGGGGCCTGATCTTATGGGAGTAACAACCAAGCGGTCAGAGGAATGGCTGTTTAAGTGGGTTAATTCATCATCTTCTTTAATTGCATCGGGAGACAAGGACGCAGTTGCAATATATAATGAGTATAATAAGATGGCGATGCCGGATCAGCCGCTTCCTGACACAGAGCTAAAATCAATTTTTGCATTTATTGCCAGCAAGAGTCCGGGTGCTGTAAGTGCATCGGCAGATACTGTAAAGAAATCGCTTCCTGCACCCGATGCTTCTTTAACTGCTACCGCGGAGCAGATTGAAGTTGGTAAAAATCTTTTTACGGGCAGTAATGCGTTTATCAATGGTGGCGCTTCCTGCATTTCCTGCCATAACGTAAATTATAACGGGGTAATTCCGGGCGGATTACTGGCAAAAGATCTGACCTCTGTGCACAGTCGTATGGGAGGCGATGCCGGCTTGATGGCAATATTAAACGCCCCGCCTTTTCCGGCAATGACACAAGCTTATAATGGAAAACCAATTACGGAGCAGGAAATTGCTGCACTTGCTGCTTTCTTGTATAAAGTAGACAAGGATACGGCAAATCAAATTGTCAGCGCCATGGATCCATTGTTGTATGGAGGAGTTACTGGTGCGTTTGGTTTGTTTGTTTTAATTTATTTGTTGTGGATTGTGAGAAAGAAGAATACAGTTAAAAAAGATATTTACGAAAGACAGGTCAAATCAATATAAACTAGCATTTAAAAACAATACATATGAGTTGGATTGAAGACATTATTTCCCCGCAAACCAGAAAATGGGAAGAGTTTTACCGCAACCGCTGGCAATACGACAAAGTGGTGCGCAGCACACACGGTGTAAACTGCACTGGCGGCTGTTCATGGAACATCCATGTGAAAGACGGAATCGTAGTGTGGGAAACCCAGGCATTGGATTATCCGCTGCTTGAACCAACACTCCCTCCATACGAACCCCGCGGTTGCCAGAGAGGAATTTCTTACTCCTGGTATTTGTATTCACCCATTCGTGTGAAATATCCCTTGATGCGTGGTGCTTTGATGGATCTGTTCAATGAAGAAAAAAGAAAAACAGGAGGTGATCCCGTGAAAGCATGGGAAAGTCTTCAGAGCAATCCGGAAAACAGAGCAAGATATCAGAAAGCAAGAGGAAAAGGCGGATTCCGAAGAGCAAAATGGGATGAAGTCCTTGAGTTGATTACCGCTGCTAATATTTATACAATAAAAAAATATGGTCCCGATAGAATCATCGGCTTCTCTCCGATTCCTGCCATGTCCATGATGAGTTATTCTGCAGGCGCACGTTATCTTCAGTTACTTGGAGGAGTGAATTTGAGTTTCTATGATTGGTATTGCGATCTGCCGACTGCTTATCCTGAAATATGGGGAGAACAAACCGATGTGTGCGAAAGCGCTGACTGGTATAATTCCAAATTCTGTGTTTCCATGGGAGCAAATTTAGGTATGACACGTACTCCTGACATTCACTTTTTTTCTGAATCAAAACATAACGGAACGAAAACAGTGGTGATGTCTCCCGACTTCAGCATGGTAGCAAAACATGCAGATCAATGGATACCCTGTCATGCCGGTTCAGATGGAGCTTTTTGGATGGCGGTTACACACATCATCCTGAAAGAATATCATGCCGACCGGCAGGTTCCGTATTTTATTGAATACGTGAAACGCTATACCGATTGCCCCTTCTTAGTTGAACTTGAAAAAGAGGGCGACCATTATAAACCCGGCAGAATGCTTCGGGCAAACAGAGTAGCTAAATATAAAGACGTGGAAAATGGTGATTGGAAATTTCTGAACATTGATTCTGCTTCCGGAAAACTTGCTTCACCAAAGGGAACTATGGGAAGCCGATGGGACAAAGACAAAGGAAATCAAGGCAAATGGAATTTGCTGTATGAAGATGTTCAGGATAATACTGCTTACGATCCAACTCTTACGTTGCTGAACAAGAGCGATGATGTTTACCAGATTCAGTTTGTGGAATATGGAATGAACAAAACTGTACAGAGAGGAGTTCCGGTAAAGTTTATTGAAACAATAGACGGAAAAAAAGTTCCGGTTGCAACAATTTATGATCTGACAATGGGACAATACGGAGTGGGAAGAGGATTGAAAGGAGAATATCCCGTTTCGTATGACGATGATAAACAAGCGTACACCCCCGCATGGCAGGAAATTTTTACCGGAGTAGGAAAGAAAACAGTTATCAAGTTCGCGCATGAGTGGGCGAACACTGCCGAGATCACAAACGGAAAATGCATGGTGATAGTTGGCGCAGCCATCAATCACTGGTTCCACGGAAACTTGATGTACCGCTCGGCCATCATGGCGCAAATGCTTACCGGGTGTAATGGTGTGAATGGAGGCGGAATGAATCACTATGTAGGTCAGGAAAAACTTGCTCCTGTTGATGCATGGCTCACTATCACAACTGCAAAAGACTGGCAGGGAGCCAACCGTTTACAGCAAGCTCCGATCTGGCATTACATAAATTCCGACCAGTGGAGATACGATGGAAATCAGTCGGAATATAACAGCGTACCGAAAGACAACAGATTTTCTCAAATGCACACTGCTGATTGGTGTGTGATGGCGGTAAGAAACGGCTGGATGCCATTTTATCCCCAGTACAATAAAAGCAATTTGGATATTGTAAAAGATGCTCAGACAGCCGGAGCAAAAGACGATGATGCTATCAGAAAATATATTGTAGATAAATTAAAATCAAAAGAGCTAGTACACTCTGTTGCTGATCCCGATGCAGAAATTAATTTCCCCCGCAACTGGTTTATCTGGAGAGGAAATGCGCTGATGTCCTCCGCAAAAGGACATGAGTATATGCTGGACCATTATTTGGGAACTCATAACAATAAAATTGCTGATGAAGTTGCAGAACCTATGGTGCATGATATTTTATGGAGAGAAGCGCCAAAAGGAAAAATGGATCTGGTGGTTGACATCAATTTCCGTATGGATACTTCTGCGCTTTATTCCGACATTGTTTTGCCGACTGCTTCGTGGTATGAGAAGGCAGATATCAACTCAACCGACCTGCACTCTTTCATTCATCCGCTTTCTGCAGCTGTGGCCCCGGTGTGGGAATCAAAAAGTGACTGGCAGATTTTTCAGGCGCTTGCGAAAAAATTCAGCGAGTTGGCGGTAACCCATTTGCCAACTCCTGTGAAAGATGTGATTAACGCTCCGCTGTCGCATGATACTGCGGATGAAATCACTCAGCCGAGAATGATGGATTGGGCAAAAGGCGAGTGTGAACCCATTCCGGGAAAAACAATGCACAAAATTGTTTTTGTAGACCGTGATTATAAGGAAATCTATAACAAATATATTTCTCTTGGTCCCAACATCAAAACAAACACGCTGGGCGCACACGGGGTGAACTACATGGCAGATGATGTGTATAATGAAATGGTTCAGGAGAAAAGACATGTTCAGAAAATTCACGGAGTAGAATATCCTTCCATCAAAGAAGATGTGGAAGCAGTGAATGCAGTTCTCACACTTTCTACGCTTACCAATGGAAAACTGAACGACCGTGCATACAAAGTGATGGAGAAGAAAACAGGATTGGTGCTCGCGGATTTGGGCGAAGGAAGTAAAGATGTACGCATTGATTACAAAGATTTGCAGGCGCAGCCAAGAAGATATAATACGGCAGCGCTTTGGTCAGGTTTGATGAACAACGGGCGCGCGTATTGTGCCTATACTTATAATGTGGATCGTCTCGTTCCATGGAGAACCTTGACTGGTCGTCAGCATTTTTATTTGGATCATGACGGCTATATAGCATTTGGCGAACATCTCGCAACTTACAAACCATCTCCCACTCCGCAAGTGTACGGTGACATCCGAAAAACAGTGAATGATGGAAAAGCGATTATGTTGAATGTTCTTACTCCGCATGGCAAGTGGCACATTCACTCCACGTATGGTGATACATTGAGAATGCTTACGCTTTCCCGGGGGATAGAACCCTGCTGGATGAGTGAAGAAGACGCTGCAAGAATCGGGGTGAAAGATAATGACTGGGTAGAATGTTACAACGACCATGGTGTGTATTGCACCCGCGCCTGCGTGAGCGCACGAATTCCAAGCGGAGTTTGTATCGTGTATCACTCGCCAGAAAGGACTTATACGGTTCCTAAATCACAGATTCGTGGGGGAAGAAGAGCGGGCGGTCACAACAGCATGACGCGCGCACATCTGAAACCGAGTTTCATGGTTGGCGGATACGGTCAGTTTTCCTATCACTTCAATTATTGGGGTCCGATTGGAGCCAATCGCGATACACACGTTTTAGTAAGAAGAATGGATAAAGTTGTATTCTAAATAAAATAAAAAACAAACTATATGGACATAAGATCACAAGTTTGCATGGTGTTTCATCTCGATAAATGTATCGGGTGTCATACTTGTTCCATTGCCTGCAAAAATATCTGGACCGACAGAAAAGGTGCAGAATATATGTGGTGGAACAATGTGGAAACAAAGCCGGGTACAGGATATCCTACAAAATGGGAGAATCAGGATATTTATAAAGGCGGTTGGGAAAAAAATGGAGATACCGTTTCCCTAAAAGGTGCCGGTAAATTTAAGGGGTTAAAAAATATTTTTCACAATCCACACATGCCTGTGTTGGATGATTACTATGAGCCCTGGACATACAAATACGAGGATTTGTTCACTGCACCTGAAGGAGATGATCAGCCAACAGCTCGTCCAATATCATTAGTAACCGGAGAACACATGGATGTTCAGGCTGGACCAAACTGGGACGATGACATGGGCGGTTCACCGGATTACGCACGCCAGGACGTGAATCTTGTCAAACTTTCTGCCGCGGAACAAGAATCAATGTTCCAGTTGGAAAGAATGACTTTTCATTATCTGCCAAGAATTTGTAACCACTGTTTGAATCCTGCTTGTGTGGCATCCTGCCCTTCAGGTGCGTTATACAAAAGAGGCGAAGACGGAATTGTATTGATTAATCAGGAACGTTGCCGCGCATGGAGAATGTGCGTAACCGCTTGCCCTTATAAAAAAAGTTATTATAACTGGAACACAGGCAAATCAGAAAAATGTGTTTTGTGTTATCCTCGTTTAGAATCAGGTCAGGCTCCAGCGTGTTTTCATTCTTGTGTAGGACGGATTCGGTACTTAGGAGTGATGTTATATGACGCTGATAAAATTGAACCGGCAGCATCTGTTTCTGAAGATCAGTTGGTGGATGCACAAATGGATATTTATCTTGATCCCTTTGACCCTGAAGTGATCAGACAAGCAAGGCTGAACGGAATTGCTGATTCAACAATTACTTCGGCACAGAATTCGCCCGTTTATAAATTTGTAAAAATTTGGAAACTGGCTTTACCGCTTCACCCTGAATTCAGAACCCTTCCGAATTTATTTTATGTTCCTGCATTACTTCCAACGATGGCAACCGTTTCCAATGGTGTTTATGATTCTACCAGCCAGTCGCTTTGGAATGGGGTGGAGAGCAATCGTTTGCCTATGAAATATCTTGCTTCGCTTTTTTCCGCAGGCAACACAGGAAAAATTGTGGATGTTATGAAAAGGTTAATGGCTGTCAGATTGCATCGAAGAGGAGTTACCGTTGGTGATTTAAACAGCGCAGAAATTTCAACTGCCATGAACGAAGTACACATGGATGCGGATACTGCTAATGCAATCTTTCGGTTAACAGCACTTGCCACATTTGATGAGCGTTTTGTAATTCCTCCCGCGCACCGTGAGGAATCCATTGAAATGCTGGAAGCAACCGGTGATGTAAAAGGAAATACAGGATTTGGATTTAAAGAAACCCCTGCAAGAGGATTATAAATATGAGAAACTTCGGCCACTATATAGTTTTCGCTGATTTATTCAGGTATCCGGGTAAAGATTACGCGCTGAAAGCACAGGAGTGCATTGCCATGCTGCAGATAAATTATCCCGAAGCTGCAGAAGAAATAAAACCCTTTGTGGATTATATGTATTTGCATTCCGAAGATCAGCGCGAAGAACTTTACACCAAAACATTTGATGTACAGCCCATTTGTTATCTCGATTTAGGATATGTAATGTTTGGAGAGGATTATAAAAGAGGAGCATTCCTGTTACACATGCAGGGTGAACAGCAAAAAGCGCATAACGACTGCGGAACTGATCTTTCTGATAACATCAGCAATATGCTGACCCTCTATACAAAAACAGATGACTTGAACATGCTGGAAGAGCTTGCTGTAAAAATTCTAATTCCAGGAGTAGAAAAAATGATTGCTGAATTCAAACAGGCTCGAATCGAATTAAAAATACAAGCTCTTAAAAAAATGCACAGGGCCCTCATACAGGAAGAATTGAACATTGGGAATATTTACCGTAATCTCTTTTCTGCATTCCTCATTGTATTTAAAAAAGATTTTGCCCACGTTTCTTTTGCAGCATCGTTAGATCCTATTATCGATATTCAACACCATCAATCATTTTTCGGAAAACAAACATTAAATATTGAAGTAAACAAATTGGCGGAGGCGCAAAAACTGGTGACTCTGCATAAACTCGACTAATTATGACAAACATTCTCCTATTCGTTGTATTGCCTTACGCATGTATGGCAATTTTTCTCATCGGTTCAATTTATCGGTATGTTAATAAAGGTTTCACAGTTTCTTCTATTTCCTCTCAGTTTCTGGAAGGGAAAAAACTTTTCTGGGCAAGTCAGCCATTTCACTGGGGTTTATTCTTCCTGTTTTTCGGGCACTTAATTGCATTTCTTTTTCCAAGAGCAGTGCTCGCTTGGAATGGACAACCGATACGGTTACTCATTCTGGAGGTAGCATCATTTGCTTTCGGTCTTTGTGCATTTATTGGAGTTATTCTTCTTGTGCTTCGCAGACTGACTACCAAAAGGGTTCAAATGGTTACAAGTAAAATGGATATTGTAGTTTTCCTTGTATTATTAACTCAAATTGTATCAGGACTGTTGGTTGCATATTACAATCGCTGGGGATCTTCATGGTTTGCGGCTTTTCTTACTCCATATTTAAAATCGGTTTTTGTTTTTAATCCTCAAATTGATGCTATCGCTAGTGTAAATTCAATATGGCTGAAGGTTCACGTTATTTCAGCTTTCTCTTTAATTGGGCTGATCCCGTTTACACGTTTCATTCACTTCCTCGTATATCCGGTTGATTATTTATGGAGGAGCTACCAACAGGTGATATGGAATTGGGACAGAAGGAATATCCGCACTTCCCGTTTCTGGAAAAGAGGTGTTCCTTTCAAGAATAATTAAATTCTTCGCGGATTAGGACCGGCTCTTTATAAGGTAATTGCCTTCGTTTCCAATTATCTGGTTTTCTTAATGGAAGATTAAAACTATGACCTGTGTCATTATTTTTTGTGTTTTATGCATGTTACTTAGCATAGAAAATAGAAAACACGATGAAATCTACTTTGGAAAGATCTCAAATTCCTTTATGTGAAAAATGTAAGAACTTAAATAATTCATCATTTTGTATATTGAATAGAACTGAGCAGGAGCGTCTTTCTCAATATAAAACCTATAATGTTTATAAAAAGGGCCAGGTCGTTTTTTATGAAGGGAACCAGCCTCAGGGTTTGTATTGCATATACTCCGGTAAAGTAAAAATTCACAAGCTGGGAGATGATGGAAAGGACCAAATAGTGCGTTTGGCGAAAACAGGAAATGTGATTGGGTACAGGGCCCTTTTAAGCGCGGATAATTATTACGCGACTGCCACGACACTTGAAAACACTGTTATTTGTTTCTTTCCAAAGGCGGTATATCTTAATCTTTTAATGAGCAATTCAGAGTTTTCAATGAAAACGATAAAAATGCTTTCCGGTAATTTAAGGATTGCAGAACAGATGATAACAAACATGGCACAAAAGCAGGTAAAGGAAAGAATGGCAGGAGCGCTCATATACTTAATTGATTTTTTTGGGCTGGAAGAGGACCATGCAACTATCAATACCGTACTAACCCGCCAGGACATAGGAAATATTGCCGGAACTACTACCGAAACGTCCATTCGTGTTCTGTCTGATCTGAACAAAAACAGGATTATAAAACTCTCCGGGAAAAAAATAAGAATTCAGAATTACAACGAGCTATTGCGGGTGGCGAACATTTCGGCATAGAATAATTCTGTTCTGTCAAAACTCTTTTATGACTCATGTCATTGTTCAAAATAAGACACATACATATCTTCGATGCACCGATTATTTAGCAGGTGGGATGCAGGGGCAGTTTTAGACATCATAAAATGAAAATAACCAACTGTCGTCAATGCGGACTAAAACAATTCTCTGCGTTTCAGGATTGTTCGGATGATTTACTTAATGAGATATTCTCGAACAAAGAATTAAAGCAGTATGATAAAAATGAAATAATCATACAACAAAACGATCCTTTTAGAGGTGTTTTTTGCATTCAGGAGGGTACTGTGAAGGTTTCCACTATTGGAAATAAGAATAAGGAATTTGTTCTTTGGTTTGCCAAGCCCGGAGATATTATAGGGATTGATTCATTTATTAACAATAAAAGTCACTTGTTTGCAGCAACAGCCATTGTATCTGTGAGTGCGTGTTTTATCCCAGATGGCGATTTTAAAGAGCTTCTGAATAGAGACCCTTCAATATCAAGAAAAATAATAAAAATACTTTGCGATGAAATTAGTTCCATCGAGGGCCGGATCGCAAGTGTTTCCCAAAAATCTATCAGAGAACAATTTGCGGAAATGCTTATCTCCATAGCAACGAAAAATAAGAAATCACTTGAGGCGAATATGCCTATCAGCTATTCCATAAAGGACCTGGCAAGCACTATTGGCACCACCAATAATTATCTTTATAAGATCATTTCTGATTTCAATGATAAAAATGTAGTGACAATTCTGAACAAGAAACTTGTAATTAAGGATTTCGACAAACTTTCTCTTATAGCCATCGGTGAAGAGTCCGTTACCTGAGTTTCTCAATGCTAATCTTAACAAGGCGGGTTATTTTCTGGTCATTAATTGTCCTGTTCGTTATTCATTCATTCCTTGTGTTTACGATTGGTACAGAAGAGGATAAGGGAGAGACCTTGCTGACGAAAGATGCTTTAAATGGCAAGCTCGTTTATCAGAAATACAATTGCACGGCATGTCATCAGCTCTACGGACTCGGTGGATACATGGGACCTGATCTTACCAATGTAATGTCGAAGCAGGGGATAGGTGAACTATATGTGAGAGCGTTTCTTCAAAATGGAACTCAACGGATGCCAAACTTTCATTTAAGTGAAGAAGAAATAATTTTCCTGGTTGCCTACCTGAAGTATGTTGACAAGACAGGTATTTCCCCCGTAAAGAAATTCGAAATTAATTTAAACGGAACTGTAACACAGAAATGAAAAAGGAAGTAGGATTATTGTTTGTTACGTTAGGCCTGGTGGCACTTTTGTCCGGAGTAATTTTTGGAGTTATTGGTGCATTTCAATTTGTATTTCCTGAATTTATAACGACTGTTTCCTTTGTAAAAATCAGACCACTGCATGTGTCTCTCGTAGTTGCATGGATTTTTTCATGTGCTATAGGTGGAATCTATTATTACATGAACAATTGTTGCGGTACCGGTCTTTGGTCCGGAAAACTTGCTAAAATGCATTTCCGGATATTTGTTATTACTGGCTTGCTGATCCTGATATGTTATTTTATGGGAAAATTTGGTGGCAGAGAGTATTGGGAATTTCCTGCAATCCTTTCAATACCCATCTTCTTCTCTTGGATTCTTTTCGGAATAAATTATTTTAAATCTGCATTTAATAAAATCGGTGGCTGGCCGGTGCATATGTGGATGTGGGCGACTGGAATTGTTTTCTTTTTTATCACATTCAGCGAAGCCTATTTATGGGTTTTTCCCTATTTCAGAAACAGCTTAGTCCGCGATCTTACAGTCCAGTGGAAGGCATACGGTGCATTAACAGGTTCCTGGAATATGCTCGTATACGGCACTGCCATATTTGTGATGACACGTATAAAGGGCGATGAAAAGACTGCTCATTCCAAAACTGCTTTCTTGATGTATTTTCTAGGCTTTGCAAACCTGTTGTTCGGATGGGCCCATCATATATACATTGTGCCAGCCGCCAGCTGGATTCGGACGTTATCCTACGGGATGAGTATGACGGAACTTCTTATTTTTGCCAAGATGATTATTGAATGGAGGAGTTCTTTGGAAGAAGCCAAAAAGGATTTTCACATTATTCCATACAAATTTATCGTAGCATCCGATGTTTGGATTTTTCTGAACCTTGGACTGGCGCTCGCAATTTCTGTACCTGCTGTTAACATATACAGTCATGGCACCCATGTTACTGTTGCACATTCCATGGGCAGTACCATTGGTATTAACACCATGATCTTACTCGCCTCAGCGTTTTTTCTGATATCTGATATTACAAAATCAGATTTCTCTGCAGCCCAGAAAAAACAAATCTCTTTGGGGTTTTGGCTCTTTAATTTATTTTTTACTGTATTTTGGTGCTGCTTAATAATTGCGGGTATTCAAAAAGGTATTCTAACTGTAGAAGATAAACTGTCCTTTCAGGAAGTGATGACAAAAATACAGCCGGTATTGACAATTTTCGCATTTTGCGGAATCGGGGTTTTAGCCGGATTAACACTCGTTGTCTCGCCTTTGTTACTATCAGCCTACAGATATTTTAAGAGTTAAATTGGAAACATGACAGGTATCATGCTATTTCTATATAATTATAGATAGAATTGTAAAAATAAATTCATCGTATATGAACAAACAAATCATTTTAGTATTCATCACGGGAGTGGTGTTTGCATTTTTTTCCGCCTGTGGGGGTAGTGAAAATAGCCGTGTTCCTGAGTCTATTGACAAACCGGTAATTGTCGATGCACAAGATGCCGATATATTGAGTGGTGAGGAGATATATAAAAAGACATGCGTTGCCTGCCACCAGGCTAATGGGGAGGGAATTGCGAATGCATTCCCTCCGCTTGCAAAATCTGATTTTCTGTCTGATAGGTCACAGGTAATTCATCAGGTGATAAATGGAAAAACGGGTGAAATGACTGTAAATGGAGTTACCTACAATGGCAACATGCCTCCCCAAAACCTAACAGATGAAGAAATTGCTGCTGTCCTTACGTATGTGTATAGCAGTTGGGGAAATAGCGGAGCCCCTATCACGTCTGCTGAGGTAGGCGCAGTTCGTTCAAAGAAAATATGAACTCCCGGAAAGATCATACCCAAAATATAACATTCACTAATACTGAAATTGCATTCAGGAATAAAGATGACGGTGAATTAAAACATTCTCTCTGGCTGTTCAAGTTAATGCGTAGCCCGTTGCTGGTAAATCTTTTTTCAAAACTTACACTAACGGCAATAAAGATCAGATTGCCAATTACATCAGCTGTAAAGGCCACGATTTATAAGCAATTTTGTTCCGGTGAATCTATTGAAGAAAGCCAACAAGTTGTAAAGAGATTAAGTAAATCAGGGGTTTCTTCAATTCTCGACTATTCTGTAGAGGGCAAAGAAACGGTGGAGGATTTCGACAATACAAAAAAGGAAGTTTTAAGAATCATACATATAGCTAAAGGAAATCCTGCAATTCCATATACAAGTCTGAAGATTACAGGAGTTGCCAGTATTATTCTACTTGAAAAACTCAGTTCAAAAGTTCAATTAAGTAAATCTGAAGATTCAGCATGGGCTGTTGCAAAGAACCGCATTAACGATATTTGTTACAATGCATTTATAAATAATGTTCCCATTTACTTTGATGCAGAGGAAAGTTGGATACAAGATACGATAGACAGCATGGCAGAAGAGATGATGCTGTTATATAATAAGGAAAAGGCAATAATCCTTACTACACTCCAGATGTACCGATGGGATCGGATTGAATACCTGAATAGGTTAATTTCCAAAGCAAGGAATGATAAATTCTTTGTAGGTATTAAACTTGTCCGGGGAGCTTATATGGAAAAGGAAAACAAACGCGCGTTTGAATTTGATTACAAATCGCCCATACAGCCCAATAAGGAATCTACGGATAGGGATTTTGATAAAGCGGTTGATATCTGCCTTAGTAACATTGATCTCGTTAAACTTTGTGCCGGAACCCATAATGAGGCAAGCAGTGTTCATCTGGTTTACAAGATGAAGGAACTGGGTATTCCTAACAACCATCCCAACGTGTATTTTTCCCAACTTTATGGAATGAGTGATCATATTACGTTCAATCTTGCCGACCAAGGCTACAACGTAACAAAATATCTTCCTTATGGACCCGTAAGATCAACGCTTCCCTATTTAATCAGAAGGGCGGAAGAAAATACCGCTATTGCTGGGCAAATGAGTCGTGAGCTGAAATTAATTCTTGAAGAATTGAAAAGAAGAAAGCACAGAGATTGACTTAAAAAAAACTCATCCAACCATAAGGGAGTTTAAAATCCGGATGAAATGGCATGAACGCTTTTCTATGATGGCAAATTAATTATATTTGATTTATAATTAAAAACCATACTGTGTCTGCCATCCAGCAATCATCCAATATTTCTTTTACTGAAATAAAAAATGTTTTTGATAAACAACAAAATAACCTTCATCGCCTTATAGCAATAACAGCCACAGATCGGATAAAAAAATTGAAACGCCTGCGTGAAACGATTCTTTCCCATCAGCAAGATTTTAGAGATGCCATGTTTGCGGATTATCGGAAACCGGCACCTGAGGTTGATCTGATTGAAATTTACGTCATTCTTACTGAAATAAAACAGGCCATTAAAAATTTATACAGGTGGACGGGAAAGCAAAAAGTAAAAACTCCGTTTTCTTTATTTGGGACATCGAGTTATATCCAATATGAGCCTAAAGGGCTTACACTTGTTATTGCGCCATGGAATTTTCCCATACAATTAAGTATATGCCCATTGGTTTCCTCAATTGCAGCTGGGAATGCAGTTATTCTAAAACCTTCGGAATTTACACCGCAGACCTCCTCCTTGATTAAAAAGGTTTTGTTCGAAGTTTTTCCTGAGAATGAAGTAGCCGTGATAGAAGGCAATGCGGAAGTGGCTACGTATTTGTTATCCTTGAAATTCAATCATATTTTTTTTACAGGTTCCTCTTCTGTAGGGAAAATAGTGATGAAAGCCGCGGCAGAACATCTCGCTTCAGTTACATTGGAACTGGGAGGTAAATCACCGGTGATAGTTGATGATACCGCTGATATTGAAACTGCTGCGCGGAGAATCGCATCCGGAAAATTAACTAATTGCGGGCAAGTATGTCTTGCTCCCGATTATGCATTTGTTCATCAATCAAAGAAAGTTGATTTTTTGTCCGCATATGAAAAACAGGTGAAGAAAATGTATGGCGGCAGCGATCAGGCATTGCTGTCAGGCGATTACACACGCATTGTAAACAGCAATCATCTGTTGCGCCTGAAAAGGTATCTTGACGATGCGGTACAGAAGGGCGCCAACATTGAATTAGGAGGAGTTATTATTGATTTTGAAAATTATTTTTCACCCACTGTTTTAACTAATCTGAAAGAAGACATGCTGGTGGCTCAGGAAGAAATTTTTGGCCCAATCTTATTGGTGTATACTTATACCGATTTAACAGAGGTTATCCGGCATATCAATTCAAAAGAAAAACCATTGGCGCTATATATATTCAGCGCATCTAAGCGGACTATTAATCTGTTACTTGGTAAAATATCGGCAGGTGGCGTTACGGTGAATGATATAGCCATACATTTTTATAATCATAACCTTCCGTTTGGAGGCGTTAATAATTCCGGAATAGGAAAAGGTCATGGCGAATGGGCATTCCGTGAATTTTCAAATGCCAAAGGGGTGTTAACACAATGGTCGCCAATCCCTATTATCGAAATGATGTACCCGCCATTCACAAAAGGAACAAAAAAATTAATTGATTTTACGCTGAAGTGGTTTTAACGCAGGGATATCTATCCAAAGATATGGCGCTTAACAGCTCTACCCAAAAATCGTATTTTTTCTTTTGTAGAAAATCTGCTCAGGTTAATTTTCATTACTCCTTTTGTTAGAAAAGTATTCTTAGAATAATCAATATTAACTTCTACAATTACCGGTTTGTTTTGAGAAGCAATCTGAATTGCTTTATCAATTACACTTTCAATGTCGTGATCATTTTTCATAAACAGGTATTCAGATCCTGTAGCTATCGCAATGCCTTCAATTTTATATTCCGGCAATACCGTACACGTTTTTCTGTTTAATGGTATCTTTTGAAATTGTGATATTTGTCCCAACTCGCCATCATTAAAAACAAATACGATAAGTCCTAAATTGTTTGCTTTGGCGGTAAGCAGCTCCATGCCGGTCATCAGAAAGGCGCCATCACCCGCAATGGCAACAACCATTTTATCTGCATTTGCCAATTTAGTGCCGATGGCGGCCGGCACGCAATAACCCATGCAGTTGAAATCTGTGGGAGAAATAAAATGTCCGGATACATGACAGGGCATCAATTCTGCTGTAAGAAAAGTATGCTGCCCATCGTCTGCCACCACAAAAATATCGTCCGGAGTTTTTTCTCTCAATGACCTGAAGAAAAATCCCGGGGAAACAATTTCATCCTTGCGTTTCTCTGTCCATTCTGCAAAATAGCTTTGTTTATCTTCTTGGATTGTTTTTCCTTTTTTAGCAATCTCACTTGTTCTATTAATATTTCTCGACCGTAATTCAGTAATTAATGCTTTTAAAATTTCCTGAGAATCTCCTTCCAAGGTACATTTTGCAGGATAATTTTTATCAAAAACATCTTTATTTATATCAACGTGAATCAAATTTTCAGGAACCTTCGCGCCATAACTGCCCGTTGACAGTTCAGCAAACCGCAAACCCACCGCCAGCAGACAATCACAATTTTTAAAAGCATTTTGAGAAGCAGGCACAGAAGCGGGACCAAAACCAACACCGGTATGCAAGGGATGATTGCCGGGAAAAGAACTTAGTCCTTGAAGAGTAGTAGAGACAGGAGCAGCTAATATTTCAGCTATTACTTTTATTTCAGCAGATGCTTTTACGGATCCCCATCCCACAAATAATCCCGGATTAGATGCTCCTAATAAAATATCTACAGCTGCTTTTATTTCCTTGTCTTTAAAATTAGTATGTATACCCACCGCTTTGTATGCAGGCATCTCGTCTATTTCTTCCTGAAAGAGTTGAATTTCAGCGGGTATTTCTACCAATACGGGACCGGGTTCTCCTGAAATGGCAAGATTATATGCTTCATAAATTGTAGCAATCAATTTGTCATGAGAAGTAACCAAAAAATAACCTTTTGTAATTCCGTCAGCAAGTTTTTTCTGATCCAATTGATGAAGTTGATAATATCTTCCGCTATCTCTTCGTGTGCCACCAGTAACAATAAGCATGGGGATGCCGTCAAGATAAGCTTCTCCTATTCCGGACATAGCATGGGTGGTGCCAGCCGCAGGAACAATGACAAGAGTTCCTATATTTTTTGAAGTTCTGGAAATTCCATCCGCCATAAAAGACGCGCCACATTCATGGGTAACAAGAATGGGTGTAATTTGTTCGGATTTATTAAGCTCATCGTATATTTCAATCGTGTGAACACCAGGGATACCCAAAGTAAATCTTATACCGATTTGTTCCAATGCATGAACCAGTAGTTGTGCCCCTGTTTTTTTCATAAATAAATACAAAATAATTATTGGTAAAGTTAAATAAAAACGACAGATTTCTACACAAAAATTATATGTATGTTTGTTGAAGTTAAATAGTGCCGAAATTGTCTAAGATTTATCGTCTAAAATATTTAAAGAAAAACAGGCTGCTGACTTTTTTTTCAGTTGCGGATAGGGTTATTCCTGCTGATACAAATTCACCGGGAGGTGGAAGTATGGAAACTGCAGCAGTAGTTGACTGGTACATGAAGCGAGTCCCCGAAAACATTAGAAAAAAAATATTACTTTTTCTTGACGTTATACAATTTACAGGACTCTTTTTTGGAGGAAATTTTTTTTCGAGTAACAATATTCAAGCACAAGAACGACAATTAAAATGGATGGAGAATAATAAAATAAGGCTTTTTCGGATGGGTTTTTTTGGAATTAAAACTTTTATAGAGATGGGATATTATACGAGAGAGGATATATGGAGCGCCATCAGTTATGATGGTCCGGTATTACCCGGCAGGACATATTCAGACAGTACTATTCGCGAATTATGTCAAAACACTTTAAAAATTTCAGAATAAAAAACTTTCTTGCTTAAGTATAGTGATGACACACCTGCATTACGATGTTATAATAATAGGTTCAGGAGCGGGGGGCGGCACTGTTGCAAGTCGCCTTGCTGCTTTGGCAGCAGACGGTTTGAAAATAGCTGTGCTGGAAGCAGGTCCGCATTTTTCAAAAGAATATTTCACACAGCGGGAAATAGAAATGTTTGATTTGTTTGAAAGCGGTGGCGCATTTCCCAGCTCAGATGGGGCTATCACTGCAAGCTTTGGAAAAGCCATGGGTGGAAGCACAATCATGTACTCGGGAGTTACTTTCAGATTACCCGATTCCGTGTGTGAACAATGGAGTGTAGAAGGTCTTTCTTCGTCCGATCTAAAAAGTCGTTTTGAAAAATTAGAGAAAGAGTTGCATGTAATTGAACCCGGTAAGGAAATGGAAAACGATAACAATCGTTTGTTTAAAGAAGGTTGCGAAAAAATCGGCATATCGGTAAAAAAAATCCTCTTGAATATAAAGAATTGTGAGCAGATGGGATTTTGCAATTTGGGATGCGCCCATGGTAATAAACAAGGAACTTTATCTGTTCAATTGCCGGCTGCTTCTTCGGCAGGTGTTGAATTGATACCGAATTGCAAGGTTACAGACCTCTTTGAAAAAAGAGTTCGCGCTACGATATGCAAAGCACCCCCAGGTTCGTTGCCAGGCGCTTTGAATGAAGGTATCTATGAATTCCATGCCAAAATAATTGTTCTTGCAGGAGGTACAGTAGGGTCTTCCGCCTTGTTATTGAAATCGGACTTTAAGAAAGACTTCCCTGTGCTTGGCTCTTATATTACACTTCACCCGGCTATGACAGTTTATGGAATTTATCCGAAAAAAATAAAAAATTATAAGGGATTTCCTAAAATATATTATTCCTCCGATTATAGCAATACCCCCGGGTATTATCTTGAAACTGCTTTTTATTACCCTTTTATCACAGCAAAGAATCTGTCTTTATGGGGGAAAGACCTGAAATATGCCATGAATCGTTACAATAACCTTATGGCAATTATTATCCTTGTTCATGATGATGCATTAGCTGATAATAAAATTACGCTGAATAGAAAAAATGAACCCGTGCTTGATTATACATTGTCAGATAAATCAATAAGCGCCTTTTGTGATGCACAGGCAAAAGCATCTAAAATATTTTTTGCAGCCGGGTGCAACGAAGTAGTGATGCCAGCTGCGGAGAAACCTTTATTCTCCAAAGGCGACTTAAACGGAAGAGAACCTGAATCATTTATTACTCCAAAAACATTTATTCCAAACAAAATGCCTGTGGCTACCGCTCATTTGCAGGGCGGATGCAGAATGGGCAGGGACAGGAATGATTCCGTTACTGATTGCTGGGGAAAGGTACACGGTAAAGACTGGCTGTATATTGCTGATGGAAGTCTTTTCCCACAGAGTTCACATGTAAATCCTTATCTTACCATCATGACGCTGGCTGACAGGGTGAGTGAACGATTAATTGCAACTAAAGATCAATGGATGGCTTAATTATCTATGTTATGCCCGTGCGCAAAGTCATCTCTTTAGGCAGTTTATCGGTCGATATTTGAGCCTTGCTGACCCTCCGTATCGCGCGACAAACCGCAGACTTCGTGGACATATCCGCAGGAGCCGACTATGATCCCAGAGCCAAACACCACGCTCCGAGACCACTCCACAGTAACTGGACAGCCCACCAATACACAATCGCGGAAAGTCGAAACCTGCTGATGCATTCGTTGCCGAACTTTCTCAGGCAGATATGAGTACTTAACATTTTTTAACATTTTTTATTTGACAAAAAGAAATCTGTATTTACTTTTGCATCCGGTTTTCAATGCTTTATTTATAGTCCGAACACGTAATTGTAAAGACTCATGGATATTCTTGTTGAATCGCTGTCAAAAAAATATGGTGCTCAGCGCGCTGTAGATAATATTTCCTTCCAGATAAAGCGCGGTGAGATTATTGGTTTTCTTGGCCCCAATGGTGCGGGCAAAACCACTACCATGAAAATCATCACTTGTTTTATGGCTCCTACCGAAGGAGATGTAAAAATTGGCGACCATTCCATTCGTGAAAACCCTGAAAGAGTAAAACAACTTATAGGTTATTTGCCCGAGCATAATCCGCTTTACCTTGATATGCCAGTCATTGATTATCTGAAATTTGTTGCGCAGCTTCAAGGAGTTAAAAAAAATATGGTGGAACAACGAATAAGGGAAATGGTTGCTAAGTGCGGACTCAATGCCGAAAAGCATAAAAAAATAGGAGAACTATCCAAAGGATTCCGTCAGCGTGTTGGCTTGGCTCAGGCGATGATCCATAATCCTGAAATTTTGATTCTGGATGAACCAACTACCGGTCTGGACCCCAATCAGATTGTAGAGATACGAAATTTAATTCGCGAACTTGGAAAGGAAAAAACAGTCATCCTAAGCACGCACATTCTTCCTGAAGTGGAAGCAACCTGCACAAGAATAATGATTATAAATAAAGGGAAAATTGTTGCTGACGGCTCATCCGCTACTTTGCGAAAACAAGCACAAGGACAGGAAATTCTTAAAGTTAAAATAGAGGATGAATCTGACAGAAATCTAATTTATGCTTCGCTTCGTTCGATTGATACAGTTTCTTTGGTAGATTTTCTTTCAGCCAATGAAAATGTTTTTGAAGTTCAGAGCAAACCCGGTTTATCATCAAGAAGAAATATTTTTGAAATGTGTATAAAAAATAAATGGGTACTCACCGAACTTTCAGGTATTGAAACTCGATTGGAAGATATTTTCAGAAACTTAACTATGAACTGATGAAACAAATTTGGATAATAACCAAGAAGGAACTCCAGTCATTTTTTGATTCGCTAATCGCCTATATTATGCTGATAGCCTTCCTGGGCTTCAGTGGATTTTTCACTTGGTTGTACGGAAGTGATGTTTTTCTTCGAGGTCAGGCTGATTTACAAGTCTTTTTCGCTATCGCTTACTGGACACTTTTCTTTTTTGTTCCTGCCTTGACAATGAAAATGCTTGCTGAAGAAAATAAGACAGGAACTATTGAACTTCTTCTTACCAAAGCCGTTAGTGATTGGCAAGTAGTGGTAGGAAAATTTCTTTCCTGCCTTCTTCTCGTTATTATTGCTCTTGTACTCAGCTTACCTTATTACTTCACCGTTTGGAAACTCGGACCTATTGACCACAGCGCGGTGTGGTGCGGTTATCTCGGATTAATACTGATGAGTGCTACATACATCAGCATAGGAATTTTTACAAGCAGTATCACCAGTAACCAGATCGTTGCATTCCTTCTTGCGCTTTTTATTGGAATGTTCTTCCATATCATTTTTGATGTTATGTCAAACAGTTTCACAGGAATGACAGGGGAAATTTTTAGTTATCTCAGTTTGTCTACCCATTACGAATCCATTACGCGCGGAGTGATTGACACAAAAGATTTGATTTATTTTCTTACTGTGATTTTTATTGGGCTGTTGTTGTCCGAAATTTCAATTTCAAAAAGAAATATTGCTGGATAAAATGAAAAGCAGAAGCCAAATAAGGATATTCATTGTTCTGTTAGTGGGAATTGCTCTTGCATTGAACATTCTTTCCAACCGCTTTTTTCTGCGTCTTGATTTAACGGCTGACCAGCGTTATACATTAAGCGCTGCAACAAAAAATATCCTATCTGAACTCAAAGACCCTGTCACGGTATCTGCCTACTTCTCTGAAGACCTTCCGCCTGACATTGCGAAAACAAAACATGATTTTAAAGAACTGCTGATAGAATACGAGCAACGCTCAAAAGGAAATATTGTCTATGAATTTATCAATCCAAATGAGGATGAAGAAAAAGAAAAACAGGCAATTCAGTCCGGTATTCAGCCTGTAATTGTAAATGTGCGAGAGAAAGATCAGATGAAACAGCAGAAAGCATATCTCGGGGCGTTGGTTAAGCTGGGGGAGAAACAGGAGGTGATTCCTTTTATGCAGCCAGGCGCAGCCATGGAATATGCTCTATCATCTGCTATTAAAAAACTTTCAGTTCAGGACAAACAGACAATAGGTTTCCTGCAAGGGCATGGAGAACCTGCTCTCTCATCATTACAGCAGGCGAACTTATCGCTTACAGTTTTATATCAGACAGAAATTTTTTCTTTGAATGATACTACATCTATACCTTCAAAGTACAAAACAATTGCTATCATTCATCCAGTTGATTCATTTCCGCAAAAGCATTTGAAACAGTTAGATGATTTTCTTGCGCGCAGAGGAAATTTATTCATTGCTTACAGCCATGTAAAAGGGGATTTAAGTAAGGCAACAGGAGAATTAAACACAACCGGACTTGAGAATTGGCTAAGTAAAAAAGGAGTTACGATCGATAATAATTATCTGGTCGATGTCAATTGCGGAAGTGTTTCCGTTCGCCAGCAGCAAGGTACTTTTACTTTTCAATCAAATATCAATTTTCCGTATTTTCCACAGATACATACTTTCGGAGACCATCCTGCTGTTAAGGGGCTTGAAAATGTAATATTCCAGTTTGCAAGTGTCATCCGGTATTCCGGTGATTCTTCAGTGAGGTTTACTCCGATTGCCAAGTCATCCGAGAAAAGCGGAACTCAGCCTTGTCCGACCTATTTCAACATTCAAAAGCAGTGGACACAGGCTGAGTTTCCGCTTTTCAACCAAACAGTTGCGGCTGTGCTGAGCGGCAAACTATCAGGAGGCACAAATTCAAAAATGATTCTGGTGGCTAATGGAAATTTTGCTGTGAATGGTGAGGGGCAAAATGCCGTGCAGCTGCCACCTGACCATGTAAACTTATTAGTGAATGGGATTGATTGGCTGTCAGATGACACAGGGTTAATCGATTTGCGCACCAAAGGAGTTTCCTCCCGTCCGCTTGATCAGGTAGAAGACAGCACAAAAGCAATTTTAAAATATCTGAACTTCCTTCTGCCTCTGGTTCTTGTTATTATTTATGGGGTGATAAGAATGCAAATAAAAAGAAATCAACGCGTGAGAAGGCTGGAAGAAAGTTATGTTTAGAAAATTAAATATAAAAATTCTTCTCTCCATCTTACTTGCTCTAATTGGGGTTATTGTTCTTGTTTTTATGCTGGATGAAAAAAAAGGCGGACGAACCATCAGAGAAGAACTAGTTCGGTTAGATTCAGCTTCTGTAACTTCCATTCTTCTTTATCCGCAATCCGACAAGCATGCCGAAATAAAATTTTTCAAAGAAGGTGCCAGATGGAAAGTGCAAAAGGAAAAAATCATGGCTGAAGCAGACAGCAACGGTGTTCGCAATCTCATCAATACATTCAAACTGATAAAACCTCAACGCCTTGCCTCTTCCGAAAAATCAAAATGGAAAGATTACAGCACAGACGATTCGCTCGGTACAAGAGTTAAATTTTTTTCAGGAGACAAACTGTATGCTGATGTTGTTGTGGGAAAATTTTCATATAACAACAACACTCGATTGGGAATATCTTACCTCCGCCTTTACAATGAAGAAGGAGTATATGCCGTTGATGGATTCATCCCTATGGAAGTAAACCAGCCATTTAATCAATGGAGAAACAAACTGGTCTTTAAAGGAGAAAAAAATAATTTTACGAAACTGACTTTCAATTACCCTGCCGATAGCGGATTTGTACTTCAGAAGGAAAATGGAAAATGGAAAGCAGATACTGCATTTGCTGATTCTGCAAAGGTGGATCAATATTTAAACACCATTTCTTACGCAAGCAGCACTTCCTTTGCTGACGCCTGCAAAGAAACTTCGCCAATAATGGCTCTTAGTATCGAAGGTAATAATATGAATCGGGCAACTATCGGAGCATTTCTTTCTGATTCAATACAGAGATTCATTCTTCATTCTTCTAATAATCCTGAAGCATATTTCAGTGCAGGTAATGAAAAAATAGATGAGAAGTTTTTCAAAGGAAAAAATTATTTCCTTCCTATTGTGATAAAGGAAAAAAGTGTTAAGAAAAAATAGATTCTACTCTTGGTAAGTACTGCACCAGCAGACAAGATCGTACAAGATCGTACAAGGGCGCACACGGAAAAATACAAATCTCCGCAGAAAGCATTTCATTCTGCAAGACAATTACTCACTCCTTATCGGACGGCAACGCGCAAAACGATTGAAATATCATATCACCCTGCTGAATATTCCTGTCTTCGGAACATTTTTCCAAAGACGCGCATCAAACGCCATGCAGATATTTCTAATGAAGGGTTTTCCTTTTTCTGTAACCTGTAAATGAAACGGTTCAATAATTACTAATCCGTCTTTTTCCATTTCTTTTAATCTTTCTACTGATCTATACACTGCCTCACATTGCCCGGATTCATTTTTCCATGAGGTGGAAAATTTGCAGACGATATTGAGAATGTGTTTTCTCAGAATTAAATCTTCTTCGCTCAAAACATGCCCTCTGAAAATCGGCAGAGTTCCGTTATTAACAAGTTTATAATATTCTTCTACTGTCTTCACATTTTGTGCATAAGAATACCAACTGTCACTGATAGAAGAAACTCCTAAGCCAATCATTAACTGTGTGTAGGAATGTGTATACCCCATAAAATTTCTGTGCAACGCTCTGTTTTTTGAAGCTTTATAGAGGGGATCCTTTTTATGTGCAAAATGATCCATTCCTATTTCTTCATAACCGGCTTCTTCAAGCATTTTTCTTCCTGTTTCATACAATTCTCTTTTTTCTTCGTCTTTAGGAAGATCTTTTTCTGTGAACTTTCTCTGTCCCGGCTTAACCCAGGGTACATGAGCGTAGCTGTAAAAGGCGATCCTATCCGGTCTCAAGAGCATTACTTTGTTTATTGTGTCAGCTACGCTGTATTTTTTTTGTAAGGGCAAGCCATATATCAGATCGAAGTTGATGGATGTGAATCCGATCTGACGGGCTTGTTGTGTAACTTTTTCAACAGTTTCATAACTCTGCACACGGTTAACGATATGCTGAACCTGAGAGTCAAAATCCTGAATTCCAAGACTCATTCTTCTGAACCCAAGATCATACAGAGTTTGAAGATGTGCAGCAGTTGTGTTATTGGGATGTGCCTCAAAACTAAATTCTGCCTCTTTTACTGTTGTGGATACGGAGAGTATGCCCTGAATAAGGATATTAAGATTTTCCGGACTGAAAAAGGTGGGGGTTCCTCCTCCCAAATGAATTTCTTTTATTCGTGGTTTGCCTCCAAATACTTCCATGTATAATTCCCATTCTTTCAGCACAGAAAGAATATATGTTTTTTCAACAGTATGATTTATGGTGATCCGTGTATTGCATCCGCAATAGGTGCATAAGCTTTCGCAATAGGGCAGGTGAATGTATAAACTGATGCCCTCTTTGCTGTTGGTTTGATTAAAACAATCGTTTACTTCTTCTTTCCATTTTTTAACCGTTGGAAAACCATCCCAGTAAGGAACCGTGGGGTAACTGGTATAACGCGGCCCCGGCACATTGTATTTTCTTATCAATTCAACATCCATGAGCTACGTATTATCTTCAGCATACCATTCGGCATACGAAGTCGGTGTTTCCCTTAGTTTCAGGTGATGCAATCTGACGCTATCCGGCAAGTTGTTTCGAATTACACCGGCAAAGAAAGCTACAAGATTTTCACAGGTGGGTTGGTATTTCACTTTAATTATATTGCCGGCAGGCAGATTTTTTTCAAGTCGAGAAATTTGTTCTTCGTTTTCATTCAATACAAGCGCATGGTCGAATTTCTTTATGACACATTCATTTATAATTTTTTTCAAGTCCGTGAAATCTATTACCATTCCTAATTTGGGATTCCCGGTTTTCGAGTTTGTCTTGCCGGCAACTGTTACTGAAAGCCGATAAGAGTGTCCATGAATATTTTTACAAGGGCCATCATACCCATGGAGCGCATGAGCCATTTCGAAATAAAATGTTTTTGTTACCCGCACTCTCATACGTTGGCATGGTTTAATTTTTTGTTGAATAAAAATGTGATTGAAACAGGGATATTAAATTAACCGATATTCAGTCTAAGATGTTAGCAACATGAACCAGTTTGTTCATTTTTGAAATTTTGATTTTTTTTCCTGTAAATTCAAGAACTCCGTCATTCTTCAAATCTGCGAGAATTCGAATCGCAGTTTCTGTAGCAGTCCCGGCAATATTTGCGATTTCTTCGCGGGTCAGTACAACATTCAGAGTTGCGTTGTCATTTTCAAAACCATATACTTCTTTCATAAATAAAATAGCTTCTGCCATTCTTTCTTTTACCGGTTTTTGGGCTAAATCTGTTATTTTGTGTTCAGCATTTTTTAAATCATTTGAAAGAAGCTTCATTACCTGCAGGGTAATGGCATTATTTGTTTCCACAAATTTAAAGAACAGATTTTTTGGAATAAAGCATACGGATGTTTCTACAATAGCTTCAGCGGTAGAGGTGTATTTTTCACCTCCCAGTATGGCTCTGTACCCGAGCAGATCTCCGGGTTTGGCAAGTCGGACAATTTGCTCTCTTCCGTTTTCGGCAAGTTGGAATAGTTTTACTTTCCCTGCGTTGATACAATATATTCCATGTGGGTATGAGTCCTGCTTGAAAATATCCTGCCCTTTTTTGTAAATTGTGCAGGCCTTATGTGTGCTTAACTCAGTTACTTCCTCTTTGTTCAGGTCGCAAAAAACAGATTTGAATCTTGCTTCACAAAACTGGCAATCAAGATGGGGGTTTGCCTTATTCATGTGATGAGATATTATTTGAATATTATTTTATCATTTTTCAATTGGTATTAAACATTCATTTTTTCCGCATAAATGTCATTATCTCATCCGCTCAGTAAGAGATTTGATGGTTCTTGCGAGAAGCCAAATAACCGTTAGCATTAATCCGCATAAACTCATAAGCAGGTACTCGGAAAAACTAAATGCATTGAGCCAGTTGCCTGAACTTGCGCTTTCCTGCGCGAATGAAATGGTGATTGCACTAATCACCGTCATTACGGTAAGAATCAGATTTTTTGTATTCATAAACTTAGATTTTAGCTTTTTGATGAATTGTATATAGCAAATGTATCAGCAGGCCAACTTGCAGTGTATGATGGCGGTCATAATGATATATGATTTATATCATATTTGGTTTTTTCAGGAATTATCCTTGCAGTTCCTGTTCTAACTCAATG
>SCSP01000067.1 GCA_004297845.1 Bacteroidota bacterium
TTGCGAGCTTTGATTGCCCCAAGTCCGTTGATTTCACCATCATTGTCATCCTCTCCGTCAAGTCCGCTTATGCCATTATGCTGATTCCAGCGTTCTTCTTCCTGCTCCAAAATTTCCAATGCCTTATCCCTGTCCGGAGTGTTCCAGTTGTTAATGGCATAGTTGAGCATTTGCAGATGAGCTGCTGCACCGCCTGATGTAAGAACTGATTTGGGATTTTCCATGATGTAATCCCTTGTCCGCACCAAGTGGTTGTAAATTGCTCTTAGCTCTTGTTCATCGGAAGGAACTTTGCCTATTCCTTCGAGGTAGTCAATCTCTGCGAAATCAACTCCTGTTAAAATGCCATACAGTTCTTCGTCCTGAAGCGGATCCGGTCCGGAGAGAACTGCTATTGGTAGTCCGTTTAGTGTTGCCATGTTGTATTCAAATTTTTCGGTGTATGGTTTTTCATAATTGAACTCGTCCACTACGCAATCCATGAGGTAATGACCGCCTTGTGATTTAGGAACTGCCACGTACACATGCTGCCAGTCGCCTTCGTATTTGGTTATTCTGAACTTGTGAGGTATGCCGAGATTGGCAAGTATGGAACTGATAAAAATGGAATAGCAGTCGCAATCCACGCCTGATATTCTCTCGTACCATGACCTTGCAGGTCTGCGGAGTTGTTCTAATCCTTTCTGATCGAGCTTGTATTGAATATGATCGTAAACAAAATCCCAGATGTTCCGGCAGGTTTCTTCTAAATTTTTCCCTTTCAACTTGGGTGCAATGAGCCGGGTATCGTCAATGTATTTATGCACTACATCAGCCATCAGGTAAACGGTGTCTTTCACATTTCCATCCCGGATAACAATATCGTCCTGCATTTTGGCGGAAGGAAACAGGTGATCGTATTCCAAACCGCTTTGAATATTTCTTCTTTTAGTTGCTATGAGACCGAGTGTATTCATATCACTACTTCCTCCGTAAAAGTTTTGTTGATGTCATTCCCACTGGTGATGACTTCTATTTTCAATTTTCTGCTTGGCTTCTTTCCTGCAAAGCGGGAAGCCAGGTACTTGATAAAATCAGGCATGACCGGCAAAACAGCATTGGCGTAAAACACTACGTCCACATCGCTGATAAATGAAGCATCCTTCGCCTTGAGGGTAATTTTTTTATCGGATGGCGTGGATGTACCAATGAGCTTATTGTTGTAGTAAACTTTCAGGTATGGCTGTGAAATAATAAGGTCTTGGTCGGTAGGATTATCGGCTTTTATGTCTGCCTTGAAAACTACTTTCGGAATAGCAAGCCCCAGCCCTTTTAATCCCTGTGATTTGAGGTCGAAGCGGTCAATATGCAAATTGAGAGCATCGGCAGTAGCGGAAGCGCTTAAAAGCCGTGTAAGACCATAAATGCCCGCTGCGGATAAACCGCCAACTATTAATATGGTTCCTGCCTTACTCATCTTTTTTGTTCCTTTTACTTTTTATTTTATGCAGCATCCAGTCCCCAAAAACTTTTACAGCCAGCATAATGGCTCCGCCTATGAGCGAGTGAATTGTAAAATCGAACAGCTCACCTG
>SCSP01000068.1 GCA_004297845.1 Bacteroidota bacterium
TCAGCTTCGGGAAATTATTCTGTTACCACAACAAACGCAGGAGGATGTTCATCGGCTTCATCCGCAACAAGCGTAACTGTAAATGCTTTGCCAACTGTATCCATCAACGGGAATACCTCGGTTTGTTTGGGAGGCTGTGATACGCTCACCGCATCGGGCGGTGTAACATATAGCTGGTCCCCGATGGGACAAACTACAACGAGCATTATTCTGTGTCCTACCGTTACATCCTCCTCTTATACTGCAACCGGAACGGACGCAAACGGATGTGCAAACACTTCCACCATTGTTGTTACCGTAAACTCTCTTCCCGCGACTCCAACCATCACGGTGAACATGTCAACACTCGCCTCCGGTTCCTCCACCGGAAATCAGTGGTACTTAAATGGAAACCCCATCAGCGGAGCAACTTCACAATTTCATACCGCAACGCAGAACGGATTTTATACGGTTTGTGTTACTGATGCTAATGGTTGTTCCTCCTGTTCCGCGCCTTATAATTTTTTAACTATCGGAATTACAGAAAATAATAACGCGAATGATATAAGCGTCTATCCTAATCCTACTAATGGAATATTCACCGTAACAGCAGCAGGATATAAGTACGAAATAGAAATTTATAATATAATGGGAGAAAAAATATTTCAATCAGTCATTCAGCAATTCAATAATTCATTAATTGATTTCTCTTCTCAGCTCGATGGAATTTATTTTCTGCGGATGAAAACAGCGGAAGGAACCGCGAACAAAAAAATAATCATTCTCCGGTGAAATATCGTATTCGGATGTTTGTTGCTCTTGTTTTCTGTTTGGGAAGTCCATAATAATAGCGCCACACAAAGAGAAATAAAAATATATCGCAAAAATAAAACACTTAATAACAAGCTATGAAACCCTTACTTTTTACGCTCTCATCTTTATTGTTTCTTTCCATTGAAAATATTCAAGCTCAAGTTTTCAATGATGACTGTTTTAATGCTACACTTTTGACGTCAGGCACCTCGTGTGTGGGATTATTTATAAATACAACGTATGCAATGCCAGGCACTTTAAATACTTGCCCTGGCGATCCGGATGATGATGTATGGTATAAATTCACTGCTGTTCAATCAACTCATACTATTACCGTGATAGATAATATGGATATGCAGAGTGTTGTGGATTTGCGTTCAGGTTCTTGTCCGGGAGTTAGTTTGGGTTGCTGGGTTAGGACTACTGGATTCACCCTAACAATTCCACTGGTTGGCTTGACAGTAGGAGCAACTTATTTAATTAGAATATATGATTTCGCTACAGGAGGGGGATATTCTCAGATTTGTGTAACACATTCTTGCATTCCTCCTTCTCAGCCTTCAGGTATCTCCGGCAATGTTGCTGTTTGCCAGAACTCAACCAATACTTACAGCGTAGCAACCGTAACCGGAGCGACAGGTTATGCATGGACATTGCCGGGAGGATGGACAGGCAGTTCAGCAACAAATTCAATCACTGCAACCGCAAGTTCCGCAAGCGGGCATATTACTGTATCTGCAAACAATGCCTGCGGTTCTTCTGCCGTGCAAACATTGCCCGTAACGGTAAACCTGATCCCTGCTCAACCAGGAAGCATTTCAGGAAGCACTTCCGTTTGCCAGAACTCAACCAATACTTATACCGTAGCCATCGTAAGCGGTGCAACCAGTGGCACATGGACATTGCCTTCGGGATGGACGGGCAGTTCAGCAACAAATTCAATCACTGCAACCGCAAGTTCCTCAAGCGGCAATGTTACTGTAGCAGCAAACAATGCCTGTGGTTCATCAACAGCACAAACTCTAAGTGTAACTGTAAATCCTCTTCCCGCAACGCCAACCATCACGGTGAACATGTCAACGCTTGCTTCCGGTTCCTCTTCCGGCAATCAGTGGTACCTGAACGGGAACCCCATCAGCGGAGCGACTTCGCAATTCCATACCGCAGCGCAAAACGGATTATATACGGTTTGTGTTACGGATGCCAATGGCTGTTCATCCTGTTCCGCGCCTTATAATTTTTCAACTACCGGAATTGCAGAAAATAACAACGCGAATGATATAAGCGTTTATCCTAATCCGGGCAGCGGGAGGTTTAACATTCAATGTTTAACCCCATTGATAACGGGACAACCAATAACCATTGATATCTGCAATGTGTTCGGAGAAAAGGTCTTTCAATCCGAAATCAAAGGCCCGCAATCAGAGATAGATTTATCCTCGCAGCCCGATGGAATTTATTTTCTGCGGATAAGAACAGCGGAAGGAACGGCAAACAAAAAACTCATAATGCACAAGTAAACGACCATGAAAAAATCAAATCTCTTTCTTGCTGTTTGCATTTTGCAATCCGCAATCTGCTTCGCCCAGTACACCAAGCTGCTTGAT
>SCSP01000069.1 GCA_004297845.1 Bacteroidota bacterium
ATCATGGCGAGCATGATGTTTTTCTCCATATCCACCACTATGTGTTTGCCCTGGCTTTCATACGATTTTTTCAGATTGGCAACCACCTGTAATGTTTTCAGTCCATCGGTAAATGGCACCACAATATTTTCAAACTGGGCGCCCTGTGTTTCAAAAACATTTTTAATAACCGGGAAAGCCTGCCGGGCAATGCGGTCGTGTTTTACTTTATAACCTGCATAAGCTGCCTCATACACTTTTTGCGTGCTATCCTCAGGCTTTGCCTGTAAAAATTCTTTTTCTTCGAAAGGAACATCGGTGGTAAGCACTTTGATCAGGTCATACTTCATTCCTTCGTAATCCTGCGCTGCGTGATAATCGCTTACCATAGAAGATGAAACGTCAAAAAGCATGTTTGCAATATCCAGCGACATACGCTCGCCAAAGAGCGCGTGTCTGCGCTTGGTGTAAATCACATCGCGCTGGGAGTTCATTACATCATCGTATTCAATGAGGCGTTTACGGGTTCCAAAATGATTCTCCTCCACTTTCTTCTGCGCGCGCTCAATGGATTTGGTTACCATGGAATGCTGTATCACCTCTCCTTCTTCCACTCCCATACGGTCCATCATCTTGGAAATGCGGTCGGAACCAAAGAGGCGCATCAAATTATCTTCGAGTGAAACAAAGAACTGTGATGATCCCGGATCTCCCTGACGGCCTGCACGTCCCCGAAGCTGTCTGTCCACACGCCTTGATTCGTGGCGTTCTGTTCCTATAATGGCTAATCCACCGGCATCTTTTACGCCCGGGCCGAGTTTAATATCTGTGCCCCTGCCTGCCATATTAGTAGCTATCGTTACCACTCCGGGCATACCCGCTTCTGCAACAATCTCTGCTTCCTTCTGGTGCATTTTGGCATTGAGAACATTGTGACGGATGTTACGCATCTTCAACATTCTGCTGAGTAATTCTGATATTTCTACAGAGGTGGTTCCTACCAGTACGGGTCTGCCAGCTTTAACCAGCTTATCCGTTTCTTCAATTACCGCATTGTATTTTTCGCGGGTGGTTTTGTAAACAAGATCCTGCTCATCCTTACGAATACAAGATACGTTGGTGGGAATTACAATAACTTCCAGCTTATATATCTTCCAGAACTCTCCTGCTTCGGTCTCTGCAGTGCCTGTCATACCCGCCAGTTTGTGATACATGCGAAAATAATTCTGAAGAGTAACCGTTGCATAGGTCTGTGTAGCTGCTTCTACCTTTACATTTTCTTTCGCTTCTATCGCCTGGTGCAATCCGTCTGAATACCTTCTTCCATCAAGGATACGGCCGGTCTGTTCATCCACAATTTTCACTTTGCCTTCCATGATCACATACTCCGTATCTTTTTCGAAGAGCGTATAGGCCTTTAACAATTGTGTGATCGTATGCACCCGCTCCGACTTCACCGCAAAATCGCGCATAAGTTCTTCTTTTCTTTTTCTCTTCTCTTCTTCGGTAAGTGAAGACTTTTCTATCTCAGCAATTTCACCGCCTACATCCGGTAACACAAAAAATTTTGAATCGTCAGAGTTGTCAGTGATGAGGTCAATTCCTTTTTCCGCAAGCTCTACAGAATTGTTCTTTTCGTCAATCGTAAAAAAAAGTTCAGCATCGGCCTTCGGCATTTCTTTGTTCTGATCCTGCATATAATAGCTTTCCGTCTTGTGCAGAATAGCGCGGTTTCCCTGTTCGCTGAGATATTTGATAAGAACTTTGTTCTTTGGAAGGCCTCTGTGTGCTCTGAGAAGTGCAAGTCCACCGGTTTTGTAGTCATCTTTTCCATCAGCGATCAATTTTTTCGCATCAAGCAATGCCGTGTTAATGTAATTCCGCTGTGCGGCATACAGTTTTTCAACTTTCGGCTTCAATTCTGCAAAAAGCTGATTGTCTCCTTTGGGTGTTGGCCCGGAAATGATGAGCGGTGTTCTGGCATCATCCACTAAAACAGAATCCACTTCGTCAACAATCGCATAGTGATGTCCGCGCTGCACAAGATCTTCAGGAGAGCGTGCCATGTTATCGCGCAGGTAGTCAAATCCAAATTCGTTGTTGGTACCGTAAGTAATATCCGCCAGATACGCATTCCTTCTGGCTTGTGAATTAGGCTCATGGTTGTCGATACAATCAACCGACAATCCGTGAAACTCAAACAGCGTTCCGTTCCACTCCGCATCGCGCCTTGCGAGATAATTATTTACGGTAACCACATGCACTCCATAACCTGCAAGCGCGTTTAAGTAAATAGGAAGCGTTGCCACCAGAGTTTTTCCCTCCCCGGTAGCCATTTCCGAAATTTTTCCCTGGTGAAGCACTGCTCCTCCAATGAGCTGAACATCGTAATGCACCATGTTCCAGGCGGTATCGTTACCGCGGACGGGCCAGGTGTTGGACCAGACGGCCCCCTCCAACTCCCCCGAAGGGGGAGAGCCAGGGCGTGTGGAGACCACTTTTACGTAATTCTTTTTGGCTGCCATGTCCCTGTCGTACTGGGTGGCAGTAACTTCTAATGTGTTGTTTTCCTTGAAACGTCTTGCGGTTTCTTTAACCACCGCGAATGCTTCGGGGAGTATTTCTTTCAGCACATCTTCGATCTTTCTCTTGATGTCCTTTTCCAATGCATCGGCAGATGAGTATATCTTCTCTTTCTCATCCATGTTCTCCTCCTGCTCAGCTTTGGATTTGAGAGCAACTACTTCTGACTTCTCCGTTGCAATACGCTCAGCGATCCTTGTTTTGAATTCAGCTGTTTGGGCACGCAATTCATCATTACTGAGTGATTGCAGCTTTTCAAAAGCATCCTTTACCTCGTCCACGATGGGCCACAAGGGCTTCATGTCACGGTCGTGTTTGTTGCCGAATAATTTTCCTATAAAATCAAGCATATTTATATAATGCTAATATACGAATGGTATTAATGATACAAATATACAAATGGTAACAGACGAAAATAACAGTGCGAATATACGAATGGACTGTGTACCGTAGTGTTATAGCAGAATGGTTGTTGTATTGGTATCATTTGTACGGGCTGAATATTCGCACGCGCATCAAATTTGGTGCAGAGGAAATTCCAACATCAAAGATGGCAGATGCGGTTCTAAGATGTCAGATTTAATGCCGACAAGCTGATGTTTTTGTCAGAGAATGTGAGAAAATCTACTGATGCTTTAATGTTGACCGCCCTGCATCATCTTCATCATGTCCTTCTCCATGTCTTCCATCGTTGTTTCCTTGTACCCTTCAGGAATATCAAACTTGCTGTCGGGAACGCTTTCTTTGCTTACAGTTTTGGCCGTCATTTTCATTTTTATCCCCTGTCCTGCGGCCATTTCATATTCCAGTGGCATGCCTTTGATCCCTTTGAAATCGGAGTGGCGGGGATTATTAACCATGTGATTGCTGATATCTTCGGTATACCAGACGGTCCGGGACACCATCTGATTTTCTTTTTCATCCCTGAGAGTAACATCCGCCCTTTTGCATTTGTAACCGGCAATGATCTTGGTATCGTTCAGGTATTTTACCTCCATGTTGGGTGCTTTCTCATCTTTCGCTGGATCTGATTTGATCTTGTATTTATTGCCCATCATGTCCATCAGTATCACCGATGTTCCGGTTTTGATATCTGAAATGGTGGTGGTGTTCTGCATACCCATGCTCATGTCCGAACGGGACTTCACACCTTTCATGTGTACGGTGAGCTCACTTCCCGAAAACATAGCCATCGCTCCGGGAGGCATATCCCCGCCCTCTACGGTGATCTCGTACGTTATTTTTCCTTCAAACTCCGTAACATTGGTACCGGTAAATGAAAGTGTGAGGATGCTCGCTGCTGAAAGGAGCAGGAATGTGAGTTTTTTCATTTTGATTAATTCAGGAGATAAAAGTAGGAATATTTACGCAGTTAGTGTGGGTTTAATTTTAGAAAGGACCGCTGTAATTTTCTTCTCCACTCCGGCATCATCTGTTCTGAATTTAAAACCCAGTATCCTCCTGTTGCAAAGCATCTTCCACAAATGTTTTTCTGCAGGAGGCTTTCCTTGCGTAAATCCTTCGCTCCCAACCTTCGCTTCTCGCTCGGTTGTTTCAGGAGAGGCGTACCCTCTCTCCTAGGGAGAGGGCAGGGTGAGGGTGTTACATGCTTTCTCAAGCCGCTTCACCACTTCCCCCTTCCCTACCAACGCAGCCGCCTCAAACAAAGCCGGCCCGCCCGTCACCCCGCTGATGCACACGCGGAAGAGTTGCATCAGTTCGCCTGATTTGATGCCGAGCTTTTCGCAGGTCTGCTTGAACATATTTTCAGAGTTGGCTGCTGAGAAATCGCTTGCTGATTTATAAGTTGTTGCTAATTCCGCCATGAAGGCTTTGGATTTTTCGTTCCAGCGCTTTTTGATCACTTCTTTGTCATATTCCGTTGGCTCTACGAAGAAATAACTTCCCAAACTCCAGAACTCATTCAGGAAATTTGCCTTTTCTTTTATGAGAGTGCAAACCTTTTTTACATACTTGAAATCCTCTTTCTGAATTCTGGGTTCTGAGCTCTGAAATTCTTTTGCAAGTTCTTCATCACTTCTCACCCTCAGGTACTGCTGATTAAACCACTTTGTTTTTTCAGGATCAAATTTTGCTCCTGATTTGCTGATACGCTCTAGTGAAAATTCCTGTACTAGTTCTTCCAAAGAAAAAAGCTCTTTGTTTCCGCTTGCGTGCCATCCCAGCAGTGCCAGCATATTGATGAACGCTTCGGGGAAATATCCTTTTTCGCGGTAACCAGAAGATTGTTCTTTGGTTACAGGATCTATCCAGTTCAGAGGAAATACAGGGAACCCCAGGCGGTCTCCATCGCGTTTGCTCAGCTTTCCGTTCCCATCCGGACGAAGAAGCAAAGGTAAATGCGCGAACTGAGGTATCCTATTTTCCCACCCTAAATATCTGTAAAGTAAAACATGCAAAGGGGCCGAAGGCAGCCATTCTTCTCCGCGTATCACGTGCGTGATCTGCATCTTATAATCATCCACCACATTGGCCAGGTGATAGGTTGGCATTCCATCGCTCTTGAACAACACTTTATCGTCCATCTGTGCGGATTGAACCACTACCCAACCTCTGATAATATCTTCTAATCTTACTTCTTCATTGCGGGGAATTTTTATTCGGATTACATAACTCTCTCCCGCATCAATACGTTTTTGAACTTCATCTGCCGAAAGCGACAAGGAATTTTTCATGTTCTGACGCGTGATGGCATTATACATGAAAATTGCACCGGACTTTTCCATTCGTTTGCGGGCTTCATCTAACTCTTCGGAAGAATCAAAAGCATAATACGCGTGGCCGTCTTTCAGCAATTGTTCCGCATACTGTCTGTACATGGGTTTTCGCTCACTTTGGCGATAGGGGGCGTGAGGGCCATCACCAAATCCAACTCCTTCATTGGGTTCTATGCCGCACCATTTCAAAGCTTCTATAATATAAGCTTCCGCGCCCGACACAAAGCGGGTTTGGTCAGTATCCTCAATGCGTAAAATGAAATCGCCTCCATGCTTTTTTGCAAAGAGGTAATTGTAAAGCGCTGTGCGCACTCCGCCCATGTGCAAAGGCCCCGTGGGACTTGGGGCAAAACGTACGCGGACCCTTCTTTCTGACATAGGTAGCAAATATAATTATAAGAAGTTGCCACAGATTACACAGATTAGCACTAATTTATTTCTCCAGCAGCCAATTAAAAACAAGCACAACGAATTACCCTCATTCTGTGATAATCAGTGCAATCTGTGGCTAAATTGTATTTTTACAACATGCTACTCACCCCCACCAACTTCCCTGATTACGAGCTTATCGACTGCGGTGATTTTGAAAAATTAGAGCGGTTTGGAAAATACATCACCATTCGTCCGGAGCCACAGGCAGTGTGGAGTAAAAAACTTTCGCAGCAAGAGTGGGAAAAAACTGCCCACGTAAAGTTTGTTCCTAAATCCAGCAGTTCAGGTGAATGGAAGAAACTCAAAGACATTCCGGATCGATGGAATCTCCGTTATAAAATTCCCGGAAGCAAAAGCGCGTTGGAATTTCGTCTGACTTTGACTTCTTTCAAACATGTTGGGATTTTTCCTGAGCAGGCGGTGAATTGGGATTATATTTCGGATTCAATACATCGCCTCACCCCCAACCCCTCTCCAAGGGGAGAGGGGGGCGTGAAGTTCCTCAACTTATTTGCTTACACCGGTGGCGCCTCTCTTGCTGCAAAAGTGGCCGGTGCAGATGTTACACATCTTGATTCCATCAAACAAGTCGTAACCTGGGCGCGGGAAAATCAGGACCAAAGCGGACTATCTAACATTCGCTGGTTAGTTGAAGACGCACTCAAGTTTGTAAAACGCGAAGTGAAGCGGGAAAACAAATATCACGGAATTATTTTAGACCCTCCTGCCTACGGCAACGGCCCTGACGGTGAAAAATGGAAATTGGAAGACAACATTCAGGAAATGATGCAGAATGTGTTGCAACTGCTGGACGAAAAGAATCACTTTCTTATATTAAATGCCTATTCACTTGGATTTTCTCCAATTGTGATTGAAAATCTCCTCAAAGATTTTGCGAAAGACAAACTTGAAACAGGCGAACTCTATCTCCAATCAAAAACATCTGTGAAATTACCGCTGGGCGTATTTGGAAGGTTCAGGAATTTTTAATCAATTATCCCTTTCATGTTTAATTAAATATTCGATTATGATTATAAGTTGTTCACTCTATTTTTTTGATAAGGAGTTGTTTAATTTAAATACAACTCCAATGCCAGCCTGCACACCAGGTAGCCTGAGATTAAATCCCTGATTTACCAGGTCTTTGATCTCGGTTTCTAAATCAGGATCCTGAATTAATAAGCTATAATTTTTTATGCCGATTTTGTAAGA
>SCSP01000070.1 GCA_004297845.1 Bacteroidota bacterium
AGCAAGCCGATAGAAAGAACAATTAGATTAATATTTCCAATTTTTTCATCCATTACGCAGGCAAGTTGCGTGAGGTGCCCTGTTGACCGAAGCGCTGAAATGGAAATAAGAATTCCGAGAAAGAAAAGAATACTCGGCATATCTATTTTTCTCAGGGCATGAAGAACGGAATAGATACTTTTATCGGATTCGTCTTTTTCTTTATGAATGAATTCGGAAATTATCCAAAGTAGTCCCATCCCAAAAAGCATTCCCATGAAGGGAGGAAGATGGGTGAGACTTTTGAAAAGGGGAACGAAAAGCAGCACTCCTAATCCTGAAAAGAAAATAGTATTTCGATCAAAGGAAGATGCGGTGGGTTTGTCGTCATTAGCGATGGTAATCGGTTTTTCGGAATTGCCTTTTAGCATAAATGTTACAATTATTAATGGAACAATAAGGCAAGCCAAACTTGGAACAAACAGGTTGAGAATAATATTTTTTGTCGTTACCTGCCCACCGATCCAAAGCATTGTAGTGGTTACATCACCGATTGGCGACCATGCACCGCCCGCATTAGCGGCAATGACAACCATACCCATAAATAACATTCTGTCATTTTTATCGGATATGAGTTTTCGCAAAATCGAAACCATTACGATGGTTGTGGTAAGATTATCAAGAACGGCTGAAAGGAAAAAGGTGAGGAAACAAAATACCCAGATGAGCTTTCTTTTACTTGTTGTGGAAATAGCATTCGTGATTACTTCAAATCCATCATGTGCGTCAATGAGTTCCACGATAGTCATTGCGCCTATCAGGAAAAATATGATTCCCGAAATTTCTCCCAGATGTCCGGATAGTTGTTCCGATATGAGAGAAGCGTCAGAGGCGGAAATAATATAAAGTGTCCAGCAAAGAACACCCGTGAGCAATGCGGTTGCAGCTTTGTTAATCTTTATGGAGTGTTCGAGCGCAATGGCAAGATACCCGACAATGAAAACGATGATAATTGCAGTAATCAATTCGCAAAAATCTTTTTGATCGGCAGCGCGATGGCAAGGACATCGATCATATTGCTTACGTAATGGAAGGTAAGGCCTTTGAGAAAATCTTTGTTGATATCTTCAATGTCTTTGCGGTTTTCTTCGCAGAGGATAATCTCTTTAATGTCGGCACGCTTGGCAGCCAATATTTTTTCCTTGATGCCTCCAACAGGCAGTACACGTCCACGCAAGGTTATTTCGCCTGTCATAGCTAAGAATTTTTTCACCTTTTTGCCTGTAAAGGCGGAGGTAAGCGCTGTGAGCATGGCAATTCCCGCAGAAGGACCATCTTTGGGTGTGGCTCCTTCGGGTACATGTATATGAATGTTCTTGTTGGCAAATACATCGGCTGTAATACCCAAAGAATCTGCATGTGATTTTAAATATTCCAGCGCAATGGTGGCGGATTCTTTCATCACATCCCCTAGGTTGCCGGTAAGGGTGAGTTTTCCTTTGCCTGCACTCAGACTTGTTTCAATGAATAAAATATCACCTCCAGCAGGTGTCCATGCCAGACCGATCACCACTCCGGGCACTCCGGCATCCTGGTAATGTTCTCTGGGATGTGCAGGGCCAAGGATAGCAATAAGATTATCTTCTGTAACAGTCAATCCTCCCTTGCCCCTCTTTACAAGAGTTTTCATGGCAATGTTTTTGGCAACATGCCGTGATATCTTTGCAATCATCTTTTCAAGCAAACGCACTCCTGATTCACGTGTATAATTTTCAATTATTTTTTCAATAACATTATCACTGATAGAAAACTTTGCCCCGACCTTAAAGGGGGCAGAATCGCCTTTCTCCCTTTTAGGGGCGGGGGGTGGCTGTTCTATTATTCCATTCTCTACTAATTGTTTCGGTATTAAATATCGTTTCGCTATCTCTATCTTCTCTTCTACAGAATATCCTGTCATTTCAATGATTTCCATCCGGTCGCGCAAAGCCGGTTGAACGGTGCTGAGCGTATTCGCGGTTGCGATGAACATCACTTTGGAAAGGTCGTAATCCACTTCAATGAAGTTATCGTGAAAGGAATTATTCTGTTCAGGATCCAAGACTTCCAGCAGGGCAGAGGAGGGGTCTCCATGATAATCGCTGCCCACCTTATCAATTTCATCCAGCATGAAAACAGGATTGGACGATTTGGCTTTCTGAATTCCTTTGATCACACGACCGGGCATGGCGCCAATGTAGGTTCTGCGGTGACCGCGAATTTCTGCCTCGTCTTTCAGTCCGCCCAGAGAAACACGCACATATTTTCTTCCCAACGCGGAGGCAATTGATTTTCCCAACGATGTTTTTCCCACTCCCGGAGGACCAACCAAACAGAGAATAGGGGAGCCGTTGCGTGTTTTTGATTTTCCTTCTTTCTCAGTTTTTTTATCTTCTATTGCACTTTTCAATTTCAGCACTGCTAAGTGTTCCATGACACGTTCTTTGATCTTCTCCATTCCGTAATGATCCTGATCAAGTACCTTTTGCGCTTTCCTGAGGTCAAAGAGGTCGGTAGTGTATTCATTCCATGGGAGATCAACCATTGTTTCCAGGTAATTTGTCTGCACAGAATATTCAGCAGCATTCGGATTAATACGCTCCAACTTCTTAATTTCTTTTTCGAACATTGTAGCCACTTCTTTCGGCCATTTTTTGTCCTTGGCCTTTTTCTTCAACTCTTCCACCTGCTGTTCAAATGAATTTCCACCAAGCTCGTCCTGAATGGTTTTTATCTGCTGGTGCAGGAAATATTCTCTTTGCTGTTTGTCAATATCCACCTTCACTTTGCTCTGTATCTGATTCTTGAGTTCCAGCATCTGTAATTCTTTGGAGAGATGCCCGAGCAAATGCGTTGCACGTTCTTTCAGGTTGGGAACTTCCAGCAGTTTTTGTTTTTCCGTAACCGGAATGTTCGCATTAGAAGAAATAAAATTGATAAGAAACGAAGGACTGTCGATGTTCTTCATCGCAAAGGACGCTTCGGACGGAATATGCGGAGACCCCTTGATAATCTGCTGGGCGATATCTTTCAGCGAACCTACCAATGCGTCAAATTCTTTATCGCCCGTAGCTGGCTTTGCTTCTTTAAACTCTCCAATCTTTGCTTTCAGGTAAGGTTCAGTTTGCGTGAGTTCTTTCAGTTCAAATCTTCTTTTTCCCTGTATGATCACTGTGGTATTTCCATCGGGCATGCGGAACATTTTCAGAATGAAAGCTATCGTGCCTATCTTGTTCAATTCATCAATGGTTGGGTCTTCGGTCTTATCGTTCTTTTGCGCCAACACACCAATGGTCTTGTCGCCTTTGTAAGCGTCTTTTATCAGACTGATGGATTTATCCCTGCCAACGGTAATAGGGATAACCACCCCTGGAAAAAGAACGGTGTTGCGCAGCGGAAGTATGGGGATTTCCTGCGGAAATTTTTCCGCGTTCATCTGTTCCTCATCTTCGGTGCTGAGAAGGGGAATCAACTCTGCATCGTCTTCAATGATGGGGTTCAGATGGAGTGTTTCGTTATCAAATATGTTCATGGTCTGGTTTCCGGTTTTTTTGTCATGTTGAGCACAGCAAAACATCTATAGACTTTTGCTTTAATCAGAATGAAAAAACTATCACAATCATAATGCCATACAATTATCAAAGACATAGTGGCAGATGTAAATCTGATAATGAATATGAATTAATCTAAATGTTGTCTTTTTTGTCCTATTTCCTGTGTTTTTCTGTCATTTCAAATACTTTGTTCAATATATCCATATTAGTCTCATCCATCTTTTTGTTCCTGCGCTCGTACACTCTTTGTGCGGTGGCAAGCGCGTCTTTTGGATGGTAGGTGGTAAAGCCAGCAGCACCTCCCCATGAAAAATCGGCAATGAAGTTTCTGGGAAATCCAGCTCCGAAAATATTGGCGCTCACTCCCACAACTGTTCCGGTATTGAACATGGTGTTAATCCCGCACTTGCTATGGTCTCCCATGATAAGTCCGCAAAAGGTCAATCCTGTAGTTTCAAATTTTTCCTGATGATAGTTCCATATCCTTACCGGTGCGTAATTGTTCTTGAGGTTGGAATTATTGCTGTCTGCCCCTATGTTGCACCATTCTCCAATCACCGAGTTGCCTAAGAACCCATCGTGCGCTTTGTTGGAATATCCAAAGATGACAGCATTGTTCACTTCTCCGCCAACCCTTGATTCCGGACCAACCGTGGTAGGTCCGTATATTTTTGTACCGAGTTTTAACTGGGAATGATCACCCAGGGAAAAGGGTCCGCGCACCACGCTGCCTTCCATGATCTCAGCATCTTTTCCAACGTAAATGGGGCCTGTGCTGGCGTTAAGGGAAGCGCATTCCACTTTAGCGCCTTTCTCCATGAATATATTTTTAGGATTGACAACCTGATTGCTCTTGCTGATCTTCTGTGATTTTTTTCCCTTAGTGAGAAGTTCAAAATCATCTTCAATGGCTTTCCCGTTCTTCTGGAATATATCCCAAAGATTTTTGACGTATTGTGAAAAAGCCTTTGTTTCTTTCCGGTTCTTGTAGTTTGAAATATCTGCTGTGGAGGAATTCAGCGCTATGAGTGTTTCATCGCTGAAAAGCGCATCACCGGGCTTAAGCGCAAGGATATCCTTTACCAGTTTGGTATTGGGACAAACAGAGCCGTTGATCAGGATGTTCTGGTTTTTTGTGACCAGCGGGAATTTTTTGCTTAGGTATTCTTCCGTGAGAGTAGAGGTCTTATCTTTTAAATGTTTCTCCCATTTCTCCCGGATGGTTAAAATGCCGATGCGTATATCGGAAACCGGACGGGTGAAGGTGAGGGGGAGCAGATTGTCGCG
>SCSP01000071.1 GCA_004297845.1 Bacteroidota bacterium
ATCATGTCATATATTGAGAATAGGCTACCGGTAGTAACAACGCTTAACTATGAACTTACCGAATTAAACAACAAATGCATTTTCGCACCTAATTCAAATCAAGATTTTATTGAAAAGGTACATGCCCTGATTAATGGAGAAATTACGGTCAACCATGCGGAAATGGAAAAATTTATACAGATCAATTCATATCCCCAGCTGATCAACAGAATTCTTAATTCCTTGGAATCCAGTATGTCCTCGCATAAATCCATTTAACAACCCCCCCAGGCAAAAAATTTTTCGCCATTGAAGCAACAGATACCAAGAAGAATTTCGCATTGTTGAACCTGACAGAAAGTGGCTTGACATACTCAATGATCTCGCCCCCAAACCCTTTTTTAAATAAGTTAACACCATAAGCATACGAGCCTTCCTTCGCATCAGGGTCGTAGCCGCAGAGATCCATTTTTTTAAACCCCGCTTCAATCGCATATTTGATCATCTCATAGATCGCAATATGCAATACTGGCACATGATGATACTGAACATCCGTAGCACCAAACTTATATAAAAAATTATTCCCCTCCGAAATAAAGACAACTCCCCCAAGCAAAACATTATTTTTGAAAACTCCGGCAACCACGCCAAGTTCTTTCTCCGCTACCCGGGTAAACACATTTCCCGAATCGATGAGGGGCAGAATAAGTCCCTTCCTGTGATGCATCTCATCATAAATAGATGCAAGTTTTTCCAGGCTTTCCTTATCCCTGATCATCCTCACTTCCACTTCCTCCTTTAGCGCCTTCTTAACGGAAGATTTATGGCCCTTTGAAAAATCCTTGAATATGTCTTCAGGAGTTTTACCGGCCAATTGAATTTGGATCGTACACCAGCCTTCTTTTTCAATAGAAACCTTGTGCTTCATTTTAAGTTTCTCCAGAACCGATCTTTCCATATCACTACCTTCCATGAAGGGCAAATGAACCGTAAGCAATCCGAATTTCTCCTTTTTCAGATAGTCTGCGATCTGTCCTGCATACTTCGATATACTGCCTGTATCAATGACAACAGGCGCAAACCGCATCACGCAAAAGGACATTTTTACATATACGATGGAAAATCCCGACATCTGCTCATTCTCGTAAAAACAGAAATACATAGGCTTCTTGTAAGGCTCCACCCATTCCGCCCAGTCTGGACTGTTATAATGAGATCTAAATTCAAGTTTGCGAAAAAAAGAAGCAACCTCCTCCTCCTGCTTTTCACTTAAAGAAAGAAAGACCTTCATGTCAGTTCCGGGAGTAGAAGCATTCATCTTTTACGTGCAACAACGATGTTGTTTATATACAAATCCCTGTTATCAGGCAAGAGATAGCAAAGCAAGATCCCGGTCAGATTAACCGGGAAAATTACGATCAGGGTAAACAGCAGCCTGATCAATTTGATCCGGGGCAAAGCGCTGTATATATAATCACTAAATAATTGAAAGATCACCAGCAAATAATTACCTCTCTTTTCTTTCACAATGATCTCAAAACCACTTTTTTCGAGCAAGTCCTGGATGCCATGCTCCGTATAACGCACACTGTCATTCGGTTTTTCATTCTCTTTCCACACGAAGGGAACGGTAAGTAAAAAATGCCCTCCCTTTTTAAGCACCCGGTTCAATTCCTTCATCACCTCATCAATGTTAAAAATATGCGTGAGCACCTCCGAACTGAACAGGGAATCGAAATATCCATCTCCAAAAGGTATCGTCTTGCCATCATAAAATTTATCGATCCTGGATATGTCGTTCGTATGCGCCTGATTCACTATGTCAACCCCGATATGTTGATCCACTTTAAACAAAGAACGGTAGGGCTTGGTGCCGCATCCGAAATCAAGCATTTTGCCTTTCATATATCCTGAATGCTTCCTTATCCCTGTAGAGGTGCCTCTGGATACTATATAATTTGAATTAAATAAAATTGCAAACCTGGAGGGAATAAATATTTGCTTGCGAATGAAAGCTTTAAACCAATCCATAAATTTCATATTACATTAATTATTACCTTTATCCATGACTGGATTTTTTCCAACAAGCTGCCAACAATGAACGAGAATCAGCAAATATACGAATCAAAAAAAGTCGTACGTAATTACAGGGGACTAAATAAGATCTACCCGGCCGAGAGAGTATTACTGGACATTATTTCCCGTAAAACCGGCAAAGAGACCATGCTTGACCTGGGGATAGGGGCCGGAAGAACAACCTATCACTTTGCATCACTTTTCAAGAAGTACATTGGGGTTGATTTTTCCGCTGGCATGATAGTGGCCTCAAGGAACAGGTTCAAAGACCGACTGAATGCCGAATTTATTGTAGCAGATGTCACTTCTATTCCACAACTTCAGGTTGATCATTTTGATTTTATTTTATATAGTCTGAATGGGATAGATTGCCTGAGGAATTTCGATGACAGAGTCAAGTTACTTTCGAAAATTTATAATTTATTAGGCAACGGAGGTGTTTTTGCATTTTCCGCCCACAACACAAAAGCTATTACCAGGCTATACACATTTCAATGGCCCAGAAGAAATCCATACCGGATAATTACAGAATACATCAAGCAAAAAAAACTAAGAAGTATCAACGGGCCATTGTCTAATTTCATCAATAAGGATTTTTTTCAATTATATGATGGGGGAGAGTATTTTAAAGCATTTTTCTCCTATATCTCTCCCGCTTTACAGATAAAGCTGCTAAAAGATGCCGGATTTAAAAAGATCCAGACCATTGGCATAAAAGGAAACGAATTGGCACTCGAAAAGGTAATAGACTCTGACGATGACTGGATCCACTACTTCTGCTATAAGGACTAATCGAGCATGCTGAACCGATCCAACCAGCGCATTAACTATTTCAGGTACCTGGGCAGGAAAAAGTTTCAGTCATCTGAAAGCCCTTACTATTTCGCGTATGGCAGGACTGCGATCAAAGCCGGATTGCTGTCCTGTAAGATCAATACAGGTAAAAAAATCTTAGTACCTGAGTTTATTTGCGATGCTGCCCTGCACCCCTTCCATGAACTGGGACTGGGTATTCAATACTATTCCGTAAAAGAAGACCTTTCTCCCGACTGGGATAGCGTCCATTCCGGCCTGTCAACGCAGGTGGCAGGCATTATGATGGTACATTATTTTGGCATCCCCCAGGACATAGAACGATTTACCGGATTCGCGCGTGAAAACAATCTGATCCTTATCGAAGATAATTCCCACGGGCATGGAGGAAGTTATCAGGGAAAAATGCTTGGCCTGTTCGGGGACATCGGCATTTCCTCACCCCGGAAATCATTTCCCATCCTCAATGGAGGGACTTTATTTTTGAAGAATGCTCTGACTCTACCCCCACTCCATACTGAACCGGAACCTTTCAATGTTGCAGCAGCAATCATCCGGTATCTTATCGGAAGGATCCTTGATACCTATCCCAGGGCAAAAGAAATGCTGTTAAATACAACAGAGCAATTGGCACATGACTCTAAAGTAAAAGACTGGTGCATAGACAAATATTCTTACAAATTCCTTGCAGGATATGACCTGCAGAAAGCCGTCCGCACCCGGACACAACTGTTTCGGGTATGGGAAAAATGGAGCCGGTCGAATAAACTCACACCCCTTTTTTCAAGCATCAGCGACTCCTATGCCCCCCTTGCAATGCCCCTGCTGTTTGGGGATCAAAATGACGCAGACAAATGGATGGACCTGTTCAAAAAAAATCACATAGCTGCTTTTAAGTGGCCATACCTCCCCAGAGAGATCTCTGAGACCATGAATTCGGGAAAGAATTTATACGACAGGATCGTATGTCTTCCCATTCACCTGGCAATGAAAACGGTTGAAACAGAAGGCTATCTCAGGAATAAGTTCAAATATTAATACGCTCCTCTTATTTGTATTGATTATTATTGCGTATGGAATCCAACCCGCTGGTATCGGTCATTATTCCAGCCTATAACACCGAAAAACACATCACAGAAACAGTTAATTCGGTTCTGGCTCAAACTTATTCCAATATTGAGTTGATCGTAATTGACGATGGCTCCACCGATAATACCGCATCCCTTGTAGAAG
>SCSP01000072.1 GCA_004297845.1 Bacteroidota bacterium
GTTCCGGATGCTACAGCCGAAAGCGCAACCTATCCCCGTTTTGAATCCTACAGCACCCGCTTCGAGATCAGCAACCTGGCAGAAGGGCGTGTGGATTTTTCCGGAGGATTTACATTGAGAGGAAGTAAATTTATCGGATCAGGCAGCAAAACATCGGATGCTTACCTCCTATTTAAGCGCGATAAAAAAACCCTGGTTAAAGCCGGAAGCAAAACATTCATTTTCCGGCAGGACCGGATCACAGCCGAGGATGCCTCCATCACCATGTATTTCGACAAGGATTCGGTTTACCACCCTTCCATCAAAGTAAAATTTGATATCGATAAAAAACATCTTATCATGATCCGCACCCAGGAGGGAATTTCAAAAACCCCTTACTTCAACACCTTTCACAAGGTGGATATGTTTGTCGAAGAAATAGACTGGAAACTGGACTCCTCCATCATGGAATTTAAGACCCTGATCGGAAGCTCTCAGGGAAATGCAGAATTTGTATCAGACAATTATTTCCGTTCCGGTGTGTTTTATCAGCTTCAAGGAATGGACCAAATAAATCCGCTGGTTGCACTCAAGCAATGCGGTGAAAAACTGGGCAGAAATACATTTACGGGAAAAGAATACGCAAGTTTTAGAAGGGTGGAGGCAGAGGCACTTCGCCCCTACCTCATCCCGATCGCTAACGGAGGTTTTATCAGTTACAATCCACAGGACGATAAAATTGTTTTGAAAGACCGGCTTACTAATTTCATCAAAGCAAAAGCAGGCACTACGGATTATGATGTAATTGAAATTCATTCGGAAGTAAAGGGCGGTCATACCAATGCTGTACTGAATCTGCTGAATTTCGATATAAAGATCTTGGGAGTTAAGCAGATTTCACTAAGCGACTCACAGAACGTGTCCATCTATCCTTTAAGAAAACAAGTCGTACTGAAAAAGAACCGGGATTTTGTATTCGGAGGGGTTGTAAGTGCAGGCCGCTTCACTTTTTTTGGGAAAGATTACTATTTCAACTATGAAAAATTCAAGATCGACATCAACAATGCCGATTCTCTGATGTTTACTGTTCGCAAGTTTACACCCGATGCTTTTGGAAATTATCCTGACGTTCAGGTTAAATCCGTGATCGAGCAGATAAGCGGTGACCTGCAGATTGACCAGCTTAACAATAAATCGGGAAGGAGAAAACTTTCGCAATACCCGATCTTCACATCTGCAAAAGAATCTTTCACCTATTACGACAAACGTTCTGTTCAAAAAGGAGTTTACAAGCGTGATAAGTTCTATTTTAAAATTGATCCCTATAACTTAGACAGTCTCGATAATTTCAGCACTCAAGGACTTAAACTCAAAGGACAGCTCACTTCGGCCGGAATCTTCCCTGACTTTCAGGAAACACTTTCTGTACAACCTGATTATTCGCTGGGCTTTGTTCGGCCCACACCGTCCGGAGGCTTTGTTTCTTACGGGGATAAAGGAAAGTTTAATAACACCGTAAGGCTGAGCAACGAAGGATTGCGCGGAGACGGAACGATCAACTTCCTCACCTCTACACTTTCGTCTAAAGATTTGATCTTCTTCCCCGACTCGGTAAATGGCACCGCTCAGCAATTTGAAGTAAAGGAACAAAAGGGAACGAAAACCGAATATCCCCCCGTAAGGGCTGATACCGTTTATGTTCATTGGTCCCCTAAAAAAGATATGATGCAGATTTACACCATTGACAAGCTGATGGATTTTTACAACGGGCAAGCAAGCATGAAAGGCAGAATTGATTACTCTTCCCTATCTATGACAGGAAATGGAAAACTTGAATTCTCAGAGGCATCCCTGTCGGCTGACCTGATGAAATTTCAGAACAAAAGAGTTACGTCTGATACAGCAACCTTCAGCCTGAAGGCGCTGGAAAGCTCTCAATTCGCTTTCTCTACAAAAAATGTAAATGCTATAGTTGATTTCGAAAAACGTACAGGTGATTTTGCCTCCAACGGAAAAGGAACGGTAGTGGATTTTCCGGTTAACCAGTATATCTGCTACATGGATAATTTCAAATGGGACATGGGGACAGGAAATATTGAACTCTCCTCCAGGGATGCCCAAAAACCCAAAGACGACCGTCTGCTGGAACTTTCCGGACCTGAGTTCATTTCAACACACCCCAAACAGGATTCATTGCGCTTTAACGCCCCGAAGGCTAAATTTGATTTCAAAAAATACATCATTACCGCACAAGATGTTGCATGGATAAATGTGGCAGATGCCAAAGTATTCCCGGACAGCGGCAAAGTGGTCATCCTCAAAGAAGCAGAAATGAAAACGCTGAGTAATTCTAAAATAGTGGCCAACAGCATCACCGCCTATCACACCATTTATAAAGCGAACACAAATATTTTCGGCCGGAAAAGCTATTCATCATCAGGATATTATGATTATACGGATGAGATGAAGAATAAACAATCGATTTACCTGGCAAACATCAGAGTGGACACCACCTTTCAGACCATTGCAGAGGCAGATATAAAAGATACCATTCATTTTATGCTGAGCCCGAACTATGAGTTCAACGGAAAGGTGAATCTGGCTTCAAACAACCGGTTTCTTGTTTTCACCGGTTCCGCCAAAATCACACACACCTGTGCCGCACTGGCTGAAGGAAAAACATGGCTGCAGTTCAGTTCGCAGATTGACCCGGAAAAAATACTCATCCCCATCACCGAAAAGCTCGTGGACGAAAAAGACAAAGAACTTGAATCGGCTGTAATGGTAGCAGCGGATACAAGCGGGATATATTCTGCATTCCTTACAAAACAGGTGCGCAAAACAGACAAAGGTGTGCTCAAAGCGACAGGATTTTTGTTTTACGACAAAGCCTCTAAGGAATATAAAATTGCTTCAAAAGAAAAACTGAATGAGCCTTCTCTTGCAGGGAATTACCTGAGCCTGAAATCGGACAATTGTGTTGTGCATGGAGAAGGAAAAATGGGCAACCTGGGAACGGACCTCGGCCAGATTAAAATGGATGCAGTAGGAAACGTAACGCATGACCTTAAAACTGACTCAGCTACATTCGAGATGATGATGGCGATTGATTTCTTCTTTGAAAATTCCGCGCTTGATAAAATGGCAAATATGATGGATAAGACCGAAGCCCTGACCGGAGCAGGAGTTAATGCAAATTACGAAAAAGGATTACGCGAACTTTTAGGAAAAGAAAAAGCCGATAAACTCATCGCTGAACTGAACCTGTACGGTAAATTCAAAAAAATCCCAGATGAACTCGAACACACTCTTTTTCTCAGCAACGTGAACATGCTCTGGGATAAAAAGAATAATGCCTATGTTTCTAATGGAAACATTGGAATAAGTTCCATTCGCAAAACGCAGGTAAATAAAAATGTAGACGGAAAAATTGCCTTTTGGAAAAAAAGGACGGGAGACATTCTGGATATTTATTTAGAAATTGACAAAAACAACTGGTATTACTTCCGCTACACCAAAGGGCTCCTCACAGCCGTTTCTTCGGATCAGAATTTCAATAAGATCATCCAGGACCTGAAATCCGACAAGCGCGAACAAAAAGGAGAAAAAGGGCAAACCCCTTATCAATACTCGATTGGTTCCGAACAACAAAAAAATCTTTTTATAAGAAAATTTAAAAAGGAAGAATAGGATGAAATGGTTAATGTTTAATGGCTAATGTTTAATGTGAGAGGCCGTTTCCATTATCCATCATACATTAACCATTAAACATCCGATTTCCAGAATTTCTTAATTTCACATCTATCTAATGCAAATCCCCCTACACATTTTCATCGTTCTTACCGCTTACCTACTTGGCTCCTTGCCATCTGCAGTCTGGATCGGAAAGTTCTTTTACGGCATAGATGTCAGGCAGCATGGGAGCGGAAATGCAGGAGCTACCAATACCTTCCGGGTGCTGGGAAAAAAAGCTGCTTTGCCTGTACTATTCTTTGACATCCTCAAAGGATGGGCAGCCGTAAAGGTTGCTTATTTTGTGGCGGATATGCTTGGCAAAGAAGAATTCAACAGCCTGCAATTAACCCTTGGGGCAGCAGCCATCATCGGTCATATATACCCTGTATTTGCCGGTTTTAAAGGTGGTAAAGGAGTTGCAACACTCTTGGGTGTAACCCTTGCCATTCACCCGCTTTCTGCGGGCGTTGGGGTTTTAGTGTTTGCGTTGGTTCTGCTCGTGACCCATTATGTTTCCCTCAGCTCCATATCCGCAGGCTTGAGTTTCCCTATTTCCATCCTGATACTTTTCCCCTCCTCCTCCCCCACTCTCGTACTGTTCTCCCTGCTCACACCTGCCATCATCCTGGTGACCCATCAGAAGAACATTGAGCGCCTGCTGAGAAAGGACGAATCTAAAATTTATCTTTTCAGACGGAAAGCCGGACCGGAGCCTGCAGAGGAATAAATATCTTTCATTTCTCTTATCTTTATCAACAAACCATCCTTAAAAACCTCATTTAATGGGACGATTCTTGTTGTGAAATTGAGGTATTTTTAGCATCATTAATGGGAAGATGTATAGGATTGCCCAACTCATCAACCATTGACAAAAGGAATGAATAAATTTCTTATACTGCTGTTTATTGCCTTCTTATTCTGCTTTCACGCAGCAGCTCAGAATGTTTTCTCCTCGGAGGAAGACCTGAAAAAACAAGCCAACAAACTTTTTGAAGAAGAAGAATTCGGAAAAGCCTATCCGCTGTTCTCGCAACTCCTGAGCTTATATCCAAAAGATGCCCGGTATAATTACAAGTTCGGCACCTGTTTGCTGTTCGCAAGCAACGACAAGGAAAAAGCGACTCCCTACATAGAATATGCG
>SCSP01000073.1 GCA_004297845.1 Bacteroidota bacterium
GTATGATGCAAGAACCGGCAGGAGATGGAATCTCGACCCTCAACCTGTTGCTTGGTGGAGTCCGTATTCCACATTTTATGGAATGCCGATAAAATTTAGCGACCCGAATGGAGATTGTCCTGTTGTTTTAATTGGTGTTCTTCTTCTTTCATCTGCTGTTGCAATAGCTCCAACTGGAAACCCTGCCGATGATGCAAGAATAGAAGAAGCGAAACAGGAACAAAATGTCGGTGCCATCGTTAATGTATTAGCACCTGGAGCTGGTAAACTTATAGTTCAAGGAGCAAAACAGATTCTGCCTAAACTGCTTGTTAAACAAACGGGAAAAGAGCTGTTAGAGAAAGCAGAAACCAAAGTATTAACAACGGGAACACAAGAAGCCGTAAAGCAAGGAGAAAAACCGTTTATTAAATCAGGAACTGAATTTGTAAAAGATAACCTTCAAAGGTTTAAAACAAAATTACAAAGCAAAATTGATAAAGGAGAAATACCATTTGAAAAAAGTAAAGCTGGCTTTGCTAAAGGCGTTGAAACGATTGAAAAAACAGTGGAAAAAGCAACAACAACTACCGAAGCTTTTATTCCTAAACGAGCAGGACTTTATAAAGGAGAACGGTCAATAGATATTTTTAGTGAGGAAACAGGATTTACAGTGAGAGTAAGTGCTGAAACACATGAATTCATTACAATAATAAAAGGAGCTACTACTGCTGTGAAAAATGCTGTGGCTAATACGACTACAAAATAAAAATGATACAAAATCAGAAAATGACAGGAATACCAGACCATACAGCAACCGTGAAAGCAATTGCAAATTGTATTGGCAAGACCGTTTCAGGCATTGCACGAGTTCAATTTTATTATGACAACCGAGAGGATACGGACGGTATGGGAGATTTAGAATTTACTTTTGACGACAATTCTTATTTGACATTATCAGGGCTTGGAGACGCTGAATCAATAAAGGCAAGCAATAAAAACGCAGATATTCCCGACTCACTTCCGATTACAGGTCAAAATAGTTATTGGAAAAAAATTGATATGAAAGATGATATTGACTGGGAAAAAATAATGGGTCAAACTCTTCAGAGCGCTGAAATTGAGTGGGACATATTCCATGGTCAAAAAGGGAATCCACTTTCTTGTGTGTTGCACTTTAACACTGACTTTGTTACCTTTAATTTAACAAGTGCTGATGCGAATGAATTTTTCGTTAATAAAGCATTTTCTGTAGCGAACGGAGAGACAAGAATTGAAAAAATAAAAATTGCATAAAAATATCTATTAGAATTACGCTCTTCCCCCCTCAACCATAATGGCAACCCGTAACGCCATCCGCAACGGCGGAAATTAAAAACCAAAACCCCCCGCTTCTCAAAAAACAAAAGAAACGCGGGGAACGGCAGAACAAGCGGGATGTTCGGCGGTAAAATCCCCAGTACGCGCTAAGTTATAAGATGGTGTTGTACCCGCGCAGTTGTACTGCGGGGCTAACACAATCAAAAAAACAATCAAAGTAGAATTTAAACACCAACATCCGATGGGAAAGAGGCAGGAGAGTTCAAAAATAGAGATCCACAATCACAACAACAATACCAGCCAAAGCAATAACAGCATGACCCTATTGCTAACGCTCTCCGTAGCCATAGGTCTGTCAGTGGTCGCTTACTTTTATTTTTTTTCCGATAGTACTGATGCCCAGCCAACCCAGCAAGAATTAGAAATTGAAGAAGCTAAGAAAGCTACGCAGGGAAGAGGGTGAAATTTGAACTTTTCGGGTTTGTCCCAAAGGGATGCCTTTGGCATAGTTTATCCCGAAGGGATGGATGCCATAAGCTCTGCTTATCAACCCACTTTTCACGGAATATTTTGTTATATATTTGATGAGAAATGAGAACAGAAAATTATAGCAATGATTACTATTCCTTCGGAGCACCTATGCCGGGGCGTAATTTCAATTCACCTGACTACCAGTTCGGATTTAACGGGAAGAGAAAGGATGATGAACTGAAAGGCAATGGAAACAGTTACGACTTCGGTGCCCGCATTTATGACCCGAGAATTGGCAAGTGGTTAAGCACAGACCCTGCTGAGAAGCATTTTCCTGAACTTAGTCCATATAGTGCTTTTGCAGATAATCCTATCTATATTATTGATGAAAATGGAGACTATATAATTATACATTACAAAAATATCTTTGGCAAGGAAAAAACCATTCAGTATGTTCTTGGTGAACGCCATATTTTACGGGGTGGATTTGTTCGTCAAACAGAACGGGCTCTAAATTATTTGCAAAAGCAAGATGTTAAAGGAGTGATTAGTAAGTTTGCCTATGATTCTAAACATAACGTAGATATATCTATCTATGATGACCCTACTCAGAAATTCGGTAGTAGTCGTTCATCAACTAAGGTTACATACGACCCATCAGAAGGGCAACAAGTGAAAAACGAAATAAATACAGGCAAGCAATCACCTGCATTACGTTTGTATCACGAAATAGCACACCAGTTCATCCGACAGTTTGATAAGAATTTTAAAAAGTATGGTCGTGAGGAATTAGAACAAAAAGTTATTGATGAATATGAGAATTTTATTGCAACACCGTTAGGAGAACCCAGGGTTGTTGAATTCTAAATTTTCAGTTCCATTAAGCTCTGAATATTCACGCTGTGTTTGTACAGGCGCTGGCGGACATGCTGTATCTCATTTCTGCGTAGAATATTCAGAGCAAGAC
>SCSP01000074.1 GCA_004297845.1 Bacteroidota bacterium
CTGGCTCCCATCGAGTATAATCCCGATTCGCACTTTATCGCCTACATTCCGTTGAATTTGATTAATCCCCTCAATGGTGAAATTAGATAAGAGATTTGCGTAACGCTCAGGGTAAAGAGACAGTTCTTCTGTTTTCTGTTGTGCCAGGTTATGATAAAAATTCAGGATATGATTGTTGGGGGCAGTAAGCAAATCTACCTGCAAGAGGTTGTTCATTAAAGTATCTTTTAATTCAGGTTTAAACTTTTTGAAATCAGGATGGTATTCCGGCAGTTCATGGTAATTTGCATCCAGGTCAATCACAAATTCAATATCTGAATTTATATCTCTCATACCTTTTACAATGTAACTCACATCACTAAACAGCACAGGCATTACAACGTAATCAGCCCATTGCACCAGCTTAAAATCAATTGGATTATCGTAATCATCGAACATCTTATTGAAGTCCCATTTATGGATATGCCCTATAATAGCGCAGTGTGTGTCTGTCCGGTTTAACTCCAATGCCGGTAGTATCATCCTGTAATAACCACTTTCATTGGTACAAGAAGAAAGAAACAACACATGAATTTTTTTATCATTCATGTTAAAATTCGGATACCTGTGTTTAAATTCTTTTGCCGTGTTCAGGTGAAAGTAAAGTTCTTTGACGCTTTTCATAATTTTATAATTGAATTATTTATTCTATACGGGTTCCACCCTCGTAACGCTCCAGCACTTTTTCTGTGCCATCATTTTCAGCTATTTTAGCTCTCTCGGTATAGACACTATATTTCGCTACGAGGTTGCGAAGCCGTTTTAATCCGAGTTCACGATCACGGTGTTTTGAATACCTATGAGGCCAATCCAATGAATAGAATCTTCGCACATTTCCATCTGTAAATACGAAGTCCACATAAGTGAAAGAATCTTGTATGAGTTTCCAAGCCATAAGAAAAAGGTTTATATTTGCATTAATAATTTATTGATTTTTACATGGCATATAATTATAAATCAGCCAGTTATATTAATATTAGGCACATTTTTTAGTAAATAAAATTTGTTGAATTGTCAGTAGGAGCGGTTCGACTTGGTTCCCGCTGCGGGTACAAAACCGAAGTTTTCGAGATAAAATCGAATATCCCGTTTAATTTTTCCTCTAAACTCCTTGGTGATTTTTATTTCTTAAACAAGTTTTTTCTTGAAAATATTTTTGACATCTTTTCTTCTTCTGTTCCGTTTTTCAATGGTAATAGCTCAGCCCGGCCAGGCTATACCGGTAGGAAGAAATGCACTTTATGCAGAATGGTACGGGAATGGTGTTTATTATTCTTTGAACTATGAAAGGATATTTTATTCACGAAACAACAACCGCCTGCACCTGGGCGCAAGGATGGGAGCGATGGCATATCCAAATGTTTTTTCCAACAAGGATATTATTTTTATTATCCCCGCAGAGGTAAACGCCATACTGGGAAAAAGCGAACATAAAATTGAATTAGGAATAGGGAACAGCGTTTCTACAGCCAGGTTCTATCTGTTGCTTTCTGATCCTCAACGCTATTACAGGCAATTCATACTATTTACCCGTTTGGGTTACAGATACTATTATGGGAAAGGCATTCTTTGCCGCTTAGCGCTAATGCCATTGCTTACTTATAAGCTCGGCTACATATCCGGAGAAGACAGCCCGGGACCCGAAATACTGAAGCCATCCACATCCGGACTGATTAATGACAATTCGTTATCCCGGTTTTCTCTTGGCATTTCTGTTGGACTCACTTTTGGATATTCCTTTTAATTTAATGAATAGAAATTGGGACAAAACTCCTACTTTCGTATCTAATATGACGAAAGGAACTGTCGCTACAATCTTCTTCTTTTTTCTTTTTATTCATTCCTTTGCCCAAAAAACTATTGTTATATCCCCGCCAAAAGGTTTACCTGTTTCTTCAGATTGCAAAAGCGCCATTCAGCTGAGTTCCACACGCAAGGTTTCATACGGCCCCACTGTTCCTCCAAAAGGTTTCGGCAAGGTTATGGATATTAAAGCCTGCGACAAGCAGGATATTTTCACTTTTGAAAAAGAGCGCAACACCGCATGGTATTCTTTTGTTACACAAGAAGAAGGCGATCTTATCATGGAGATCATATCCGTTAATCCCAAGAACGATTATGATTTCATGCTTTTCAAATGGACCGACACCTGCTTTTGCGACAATGTTAAACAGGGATATCTGTTGCCGGTGCGCACCAACCTTTCACATTCCGAAAGCAAGCAGGGAGTTCCCGCGACCGGACTTTCAGCCAAGGCAGGCGAAAATCATGTTCCTGTAGGGGTCGGGAAAGAATTTTCAAGTTCTCTTCCGGTAAGAAAGGGCGAGAAGTATTACCTGGTAGTTGACAATGTTAATCCAAAAGGCCAGGGACATACCATCAAAATGTATTACCTGAAAGAGATCAGTGTGAGCGGCACCGTGATTGATGACCACAAAAACCCGGTAGCCGGTGCAATCGTATGGGTTGAAAATGCAAATGAAAACATAGTTGATGTTACAAAATGCGATGAGGCGGGAAAATACTTTTTGAGTGCAAAAATAAAAGAGGATGAGTACTACAGCCTGCTGTATACCAGCGATAGTTCCTTTATTGAATGTCGGCAGATTATCCTGAATGAATTCGCAAAAACTAATTATGTCCAGAAAGATATCAAGACCGTCTTGCCGAAATTAGAACGTGGGAAAAAATACATACTTGAGGGAATATCTTACAACACAAATACCGGAAGGTTGCATCCCGGCTCCTTCCCAACCTTGAATGCGCTTACCAGACTGATGATGAAAAATAAAAGCCTGAAGGTGCAGATTGAAGGACATGTAAACAATCCTAATGTCGCGGCAAACACAGGAGAAGACAAAATACTTGGACAGAAAAGAGCCAATGAAATTTACGACTACCTGCTCTATAAAGGCGTTGCAAACACACGGATTGTCCCCACAAGTTTTGGAAGTTTATTTATGATCTACGAAAGACCAAGCAATCAGACGCAAGTTGACGCCAATAACCGGATAGAAATATTTTTTCTTCCGGATAAATAATATCGCATCATGATAAAATTTTATGAACAGAAATACAAATTCAGGCGAGCGGGTTAAACTGCCTCAGCACGACATGTCCACTACTTTTTTTTGGGAGGGGTAGGAGTCACATACCCATCCGGCACCAGAATGATATTTTTCTCGATCAGCGGCTTGTAGGAACTTTTATCTAAAATTTGTACTGTTTCGCTGTAAGGCAGATAGCCGGGAATCTCAGTGGCAATTTTAAATTTACCCGGAGGAAGGATGATGACATATTTTCCGGTGCCGGGATTCGGCATGTAATTACCGAACTCATCCCCGGTTTTTACATCGGTTACGGATATAAAAACATGTGCCGAATCTACCGGCTTTTCTGCATCCTTGCTGGTTACTTTTCCTACCAGCACCGTGTAGTCAGGATCCACATCTAAAAAATTTATCCGATAAATATCAAGGTCACCCAAGCCATCCCTTTTTCGTGCAGAAAGGTATCCGTATTTTCCGGTTGAAGATATCCGGAAGTTCATGTCATCCTCCGGAGTGTTGATCGGAAAACCAATGTTCTTTGCGCCCGTGAACTTCCTTTCATTCTCATCCCATTTAGCGGCAAAAATATCGTAGCCGCCCATGCTGGTATGTCCCATAGATGAAAAGAAAAGTATATATCCATCGGGTGAAATATTGGGAAAATCTTCGTTCTGAGGAGTGTTTACACCTTCTCCCAGGTTTTGTGCAGGGCTCCAGTTTCCATCGGGCAGCCTTCTGCAAACATAAATATCCGATCCTCCCATTCCACCGGGCCGGGTGCTGGCGAAAAAAATAGCGTTCCCATCAGGCGATATGGATGCTGAAATTTCCTGCCCTTTCATTGAATTGATTTGTTCATCTAATAAGATCGGTTCTTTGAAGTTTCTGCTTTTATCCGCTTTGGAAATATAAATATCTCCGGAACCCTGCATGTTGTCAAAATACACCAACAGGTACTCCCCGCTGCTGGAAAGCCCTACTGCTTCCTCATCACCATAGGCAGAATTAATTACCCTGCCAATCGGTTTTGCTTTGCTGAATTCTCCGTCCTTCACTTTTGAAAAATAAATATTGGCGCCCCAGGAACCGTCAGGGTATTGATAGCCACCGGACTCCGGTCGTTTGGTATTGAAAATAAGGAAGGACTCGTCTCCCGGAACAAATGGAAAATAATCAGGGTACTCTGAGTTAATATTTTTGCCCAGATTTTCAAAGGTTACATTCAAAGGGAATTTCATCAGTTCCTTTGCGTTCAAACAATACTGTACCTGTACGTCCGCATCCTTGGTGTTCTCAGCAGACCCCTTCCCCCCTTCTTTAAATTTTCCAAAGGCTTTGATGGCATCATCAAACTGCAAAGCATACTGATAGGCCCTGCCAAGCAGGTATTTTGTTTCATGCTCGGAAGTGCTGCCCTGTATCTTTTCAAAATAAGCTATTGCCTTGGTCTTGTCAATATCTGTATTCAAATAGCAAACCCCGATTCGATAGTTATATTTTTCATTAGCAGGATCTTTCTTTATAAGAACGAGGTACTCATCAAGAGCGCCCTCGAAATTCCCGTACCTGAAATTCTCATCCGCGAGTTTTACATCTCCCAGAGCCGCTTTTTTAGCCTGCTTGGGCTGTGAATAAGAAAAACAAGAAGCAAGGAGGAGAAAGCAGGGAAGGATCAGGCGAAAGAGCATACGCGGAATTTATAATGATAGCAAATATAAAATAATTACTACGTACAAAAAGATAATTTCTCCGCCAACCAAAGCCCCTGATTTATCAACAGAACTTAGTTCCTGAACTTTCAAATTTATCATACATTTGCCGTTGCCTTTCTTCTTATGAAAAGAAATAATAAAAACACACAACATGCATTTTAAAATCCTCACTTCGTCTCTATTGCTCGCATTTAATTTTCAATACTCCATCGCGCAGGATACAGTGAAAGTTTCCACGCTGGCGGGGCTTGATAATAATGCGGAAAAATTCTACAACAGCGGCATTGCAAAATTTGCCTCCAAAGACTTCCATGGCGCTGTCGTGGACTTTAACCAGGCCATTGGGCTTAACGCAGTTTTTGACAAGGCTTTTTTCAATCGGGGAATTGTTAAGTTTGAAATGAAGGATGTGAAAGGAGCCATAGAAGATTATACCCAGTCTCTCACGCTGAATGACACCTGCGCGCAATGCTACTTCAGCAGGGGGCAGGCAAAATATTCCATAGCGGATAAAGCAGGCGCTTCCGGTGATTATGGAAAAACCGTTGAACGCAACCCCATGCATTCGCAGGCCTATTACTACCGGGGAGGAATAAAATTTGAAGAAAAAGATTATAAAGGAGCTATCGCAGATTTTGACAGGGCTATTCAGGTAAAACCTGATTATGCATACGCCTACAACGACCGTGGAAGCGCCAAACGCGAACTGGAAGATTATAACGGTGCTGCTGCAGATTACAAAAAAGCAACAGAATTGAAAAAAGACATGGCTTTTGCTTTCAGCAACCTTGGAAGCGTGTTAAGAAAAAAGGAAGATTACAAAGGAGCGATAGCCGCTTATGACAATGCTTTAAAAGTTAAAGAAAGTTATCTTGCGTACAACAACCGCGGCAGCGCCAAATACGATGCCGGAGATTATCAAGCAGCTGTCGAAGATTTTACAAAAGCGGTAAAACTGAAAGTGGATTATTCCATAGCCTACAATAACCGCGGTGCCGCAAAATTCAAGCTGAAAGATTACCCGGGCGCCATCAGCGATTACAATAAAGCCATCCAACTGAACGGACAATACGGCTTCGCGTTTCTGAACAGAGGCATGGCCAAAGAACTTCTCCGTGATCAGGCAGGGGCCTGTGCCGACTGGAACCAGGCTGTTCAGCTTGGCATTGAACAGGGAAAGAATTATTTAATGGATTGTAAAAAATAATGAACTAACATGAGAAAAAATTTCGTTTTTGTTTGCTTTTTTATTTTTCAGTCATTTTTTGCCATTGGGCAGAACATTGATTTTACGAAAAGCAACTTTACAGGCAAGGAAGATGGACTGAAAGAAGCATCAGCAAACATAAAAAAGGGGGATGAATTTTACAGGGCAGGCACATTCATGTATCACAAGGCACTTGAATTTTACCTTAAAGCCAATGATTTTAACTCCGAAAATGCTTCGCTGAACTACAAAATCGGAACCTGCTACCTCTACTCTTCTTTCAAGCAGAATGCCCTTGCTCATCTTGAAAAAGCAAAAAAATTGAATCCCGAAGTTAACAACAAACTCTACTATTATCTGGGACGCGCTTTCCATCTCCGTATGCAGTGGACAACGGCTATTGAGCAGTTTGAGTTGTACAAAAAACGTATTGCCCAAACCAGTGAAGAAAAAATCCCAAATGTTGAAAAAAAAATACAGGAATGTAAATACGGAATTGAGCTGATGAAAGATACGCTTCGCTTCAGCAAGCTCCCCGATTCCCTGCGGTATAAGATCGAGAACATGGGAGCCAGCGTAAATTCCCAGTATCCGGATTACCGCCCAGTGATTTCTGCCGATGAAGCGATTTTGGTTTTTACAGCTCGAAGGATGAATACCACCGGAGGCGGAATGGACCCGTATGACGGCAAATATTTTGAAGATATCTACATTTCAAATAATGAAAAAGGCACATGGTCTGAATCAAAAAATCTGGGAGATCCTATCAACACATCCAATCGGCACGATGCTACCTGCGGAATTTCCGTTGACGGGCAGAAACTTTATATTTATCTGGACGACACGTATGACGGAAGCGGTAATATTTATGAATGTAAATTAGATGGGCGTAACTGGTCTGAGCCCCAAAAAATGCCTAAAGCAATTAATTCTCGTTATCACGAATCATCTGCCAGTCTTTCACCCGATGGAAAAACAATTTACTTCTGCAGTGAAAATCTGTTTGAATACCCCGGGCAAGGAACCCACGATATATTTAAGGTCTCACAGGTAATTAAAGACGGTAAAACAGAATGGAGTGAGCCCGAAAACCTTGGAACCACGATCAATACGCAATACGATGAGCGTACCGTATTCATCCATCCGGATGGTAAAACATTATACTTTTCTTCCGAGGGACATAACTCCATGGGCGGATATGATATGTTCAAGTCAGTGTATAACGATTCCACAAAAAAATGGTCAAAGCCGCTTAACCTGGGCTATCCGGTTAATACCCCCGATGATGATGTTGACTTTGTGGTTTCTGCAAGCGGAAAGCATGCTTACTACGCAAGCGTACGTCCGGACGGATTTGGAGAAAAGGATATTTACAGGATCACACTGCCTGCAGACACCACGGTCTATCTCACCCTGGTGAAAGGAAATGTAGCGGACGAAAGCAAGAACCCTGTTAAGGCTAAAATTGAGATCATTGATAGTAAAACAGGCAAGGTAATATCCGTGCAGGAATCCAACAGCGCCACCGGAAAATTCCTCGTATCACTTCCATCAGGAAAAAATTACAAAATGAATGTAACTGCTGACGGGTATTACCCTCAGCAGAAGGACTTTAACATCCCCAAAGGAGAAAAATACAAAGAGCTTGAAGTTAACATCATTATGAAGCGAAAAGTGCAAATGGTGTCCATTGACGGGGAAGTTACCGATGAAAAGAACGTGCCACTTCAGGCTACGGTGGAAATAATCAATAACGCTACCGGAGAAGTAATCGTTAAAACCACTACTGATAAGCTGGGAAAATATCTTTCAAAGTTACAAGCAGGGAAAAATTACGGAATGGTTGTTTCCGCAGACGGATACCTGTTTGAATCCCTGAACTTAGACATACCCCCCGATAAAGAGCGGATGAAGATCCCTCCCATCCGGCTTAAAAAAATAGAGGCGGGGAAAAATATTGTCCTGAACAACATCTTTTTTGATTTTGACAGAGCCACGCTTCGTGCGGATTCAAAGCCGGAACTGGACCGTGTTGCCAAAGTGCTCAAGGAAAACCCCAGCATGAAAATCGAGATATCCGGGCATACCGACAGCAAGGGATCTGCCACCTACAATCTCAGGCTTTCTGAAGCCCGTGCAAAATCGGTGGTGGATTATTTGATAAGCAGCGGCATCGAAAAGTCGAATCTTGCCTATAAAGGTTATGGATTTTTGAAGCCCATTGCATCTAATGATACAGAGGAGGGCAGGCAGCAAAACAGGAGAACCGAATTTAAAGTGATGGAAATAGACCCGAACGCGAAAGTAACTTTCACTTCTCCGAAAGAGGAGGGAGGAGGGATTACGGTTAAAAAATTACCGGAGCATGTTTTAAAAGCAGATAAAAACAATGACGGGAAAATATCGGCAGATGAGATTATCTTTCTGATCGATAATTTTCTGGACGGGGAAAGTGATTTTACATTTGAAAAAATAAATGCAGTCATTGAGTATTTTTTTGAGCAAGACTAAAATTAAATACAGGTCAAAAAACGCAAAAGAAGCAGGCGCACACTTTGTGTGTTTTTTGTTTGTATTTATTGTCGCTTTCCTAATGCCTGTTGCCGAGTGCTGTTCCCAGTCTATACCTGAGTTGGAAGGGAAACTACAAATCGCTTCTGCCGAAGAAAAACCCGGCATACTCAACCAGCTGTCAGAAGCTTATCTTAAATCAGACGGAAACAAGAGTATTGATTATGCGGAACAGTCCCTTAAAGCAGCGCGCAAAACGGACGATATAAATGAGGAAACCGGTGCATTCATCAACCTTGGCAATGGCTATGATAAAATTAAAAATCAGAAGAAAGCCATCCAGAATTACAAAGAAGCGATAAAATTATTTGACCAGTATAATCAGCCCGGAAGTTCAGCCTATATCTGGAACAAGATTGCGGACTCTTATGTTAATACAGGGAGTTACGCAGAAGCTATAGACGCCAATACCAAAGCGCTTGACCTCTTTAAAAAGGCAAATGACAAAACCGGAATCGTAAACATGAATATTGACCTGGGTGATATTTATTTTAAGCAGGAAAAATATGAAAGCTGCCTCCCTAACTACAAGCAGGCCCTTCGGTTGTACGAAGATTCAAAAGATGCCAGGGGGCAGGTAACCATTTTAAACCGTATCGGAAGCGCCTATTCCCAATGGGGAAACTACGATGAAGCCTATATTTTTCTGAACCGCGCACTCGATGTAGCGAAAAAAAATAACCTGAACTCCCAGGCCAATGCAGTGGCCCAGAGCCTGGAAAAGGTGAAAAAGAACATGAGCAACTGGTCTAAATCACAAACAGAGTATGCGGTACAGGCAGAAAAAGAACAGCAGAAAAAAGCAAGAGAACAGGAAATACAAATTCTGACAAAAGTAAGTGAGATTAACCTGCTGGCTGATAAAAACATCAAATCAACCGCTGAGATCGAGCAGTTAGGCATAGAAGCCCAGCTAAAAGAGTTCAAGATAAAAACCCAGCAGGAAGAGATTAAGCGCAAGCAGATGGAAACCGAATCGCAGACCCGTGCCAATGAATTGTTGAAAAAAGAAAAGGAACTTGCCGATTCCGAACTTAAAACTCAGCGCATTATCATCTGGGGTGGCGTTGGCTTTTCTATTTTGGGTCTGATGCTTACAGCGCTTGTATTTTCCGCCTACAGAAACAAAAAGAAAGCAAATAACCTTCTGAAACAGAAGAACGAGATCATTTACAAGCAGAAAGACCAGATCGAACAAAAGAACATGCTTATTACAGACAGCATAGACTACGCAAAAAATATTCAGGAAGCCATTCTCCCTCCTGCCACCTTGCTCTCAAAACATTTCCCTGAATCATTTATTCTGTATAAGCCTAAAGATGTTGTCAGCGGTGATTTTTACTGGATTCACGAAGGAAAAGATAATAACAGCGTAAGCCTGGCCGCGGCAGACTGCACCGGGCATGGCGTTCCTGGCGCATTCATGAGTTTGCTTGGATTTATCATGCTGGATGACATAGCCCGCAGAAACGCGCGTGGTACTCCCGCAGAGGTATTGAAGGAAGTGAACACTCAGTTAATGTCCGTTCTTCACCAAAACACCGAAAATACCACAGGAAAATTCGGAATGGATATTGCCCTGATCAAACTGGATAAGCTAAAAAACGAAATCACTTTTACGGGAGCCCATAATCCCCTCATCGTTGTAAACAGCGGCAACATTACAGAAATAAAAGCCGACAGGATATCCATTGGCACATCCACTGACTGTTCGTTCAATAACAGTACCGTGCAGGTCCAAAAAGGAGATATGATCTATGTCTACACAGACGGATACCAGGACCAGATCGGAGGTGAAAAAAGAAAAAAATTCCTCTCCTTCCATTTAAAAGAATTGCTGCAGCAAATTTATTTGCTGAGTCCGGAAAAGCAGATGGAAGAACTGAGCAAAAAACATGCTGAATGGAAAGGCAAAAACGATCAAACGGATGATATTTTAATTATAGGGTTAAAAGTTTAAAATTTGAAATACTTCAAGATTTTAATAGCAGCAATTATATTTTTCCCCTTCTCTTTACTCCCGCAAAATGTGGAGTTCACCAAAGAGAACTTTCCAAATGACAGGAATGGATTGAAAGAGGCAAAGAAGAATATTCAAGAGGCAGACGGGTATTTTTACCAGTCGCAAAATGCAGGATACAAATTATACTCAAAAGCTCTCCCTCTGTACCTTAAAGCCAATGACTTTAATCCGAAAAATATTTTAATAAACTATCAAATAGGCGTTTGTTACCTGCATTCTTCTTTTAAGAAGAAAAGTCTTTCCTATCTTGAAAAGGTAGGTACGTTAAATCCAACCATAGGTGAAAACCTGCACTATTACCTTGGGCAAAGCTATCACCTGAATATGGATTGGGACAAAGCCATCCAAGAGTATCAGACGCACAAGGATATGATCTCCGCGAGGGGTCATTCTGACAAGCCGGAGCAAAAGGCAGAGATCTTGGAGGTAGACAAAAAAATCGCAGAATGTAAAAATGGAATGGAGCTGGTTAAAAAACCCATCCCGGTACTGATAGAGAATTTAGGGTCAGAAATAAATTCATCTTTCCCTGATTACCGCCCCGTGATTTCTGCTGATGAATCGGTTCTTATTTTTACATCCCGCAGAGATAATACCGCAGGAGGAGGCGTTGATGTACACGATCAAATGTATTATGAGGATATTTATATTTCAACCTATGAAAACGGTAAATGGATTGCCGCAAAAAATATGGGGAAACCGGTGAATTCTGAAAACCGACACGATGCTACCCTGGCTCTTTCCGCAGATGCACAAAAGTTATTTATCTATTTAGACGACATGGATCGTGGCGGAGGCAACATCTATCAATGCAACCAGAAAGGGACCTTTTGGGAAAAACCGGAAAAAATGAGCCATACTATTAATACAAAATATCACGAATCCTCCGCATCACTTTCAGCCGATGGTAACATACTGTATTTTGTCAGCAATAAAGCAAAAGGATTTGGCGGGCACGATATTTATAAAACGGAATGGGATAAAACAACCAAGCAATGGGGAGAATCGGAAAACCTGGGCACTGTGATAAACACTCCTTATGAAGAACATGGTGTATTTATTCACCCGGATGGAAAAACCATCTACTTCAGCAGCGAAGGACATAAAACAATGGGAGGGTTTGACATTTTTAAATCGGTTTTGGACAAAAAGACAAAGCAATGGTCAACTCCCGAAAATATCGGCTATCCGATAAATACTCCGGATGATGATATTGATTATGTAGTGTCGGCAAGCGGTAAACATGCATACTATTCTTCTTTCAGGGCGGACGGGCATGGGGAAAAAGATATTTGTATAGTTACCGCAGAAATATCCAGCGCGGAAGTTACTATTCTGAAAGGAACCATTTTTGATGCTTTAACCAAACAGCCGCTTGAAGCGGAAATTGAATTGGTTGACAATCAATTGAACCTGATTATTTCTACATTTACATCCAATAGTGCTACAGGCAAGTATCTTGTTTCTCTTCCTTCAGGCAGAAATTACGGTATTGCCGTGAGCAAACAAGGCTACCTTTTTCAATCCGAGAATCTTGATATCCCCGCCTCAGCGGCTTATCAGGAAATAGTGAAAGATTTCGGACTGAACAGTTTGTCAGTGGGAAGTAAAATAGTTCTAAAAAATATTTTTTTTGATTTTGATAAGGCAACCTTACGTGCCGAATCTGCATCCGAACTGGAACGTCTTACCAAATTACTGACGGATGCTCCCACTATCGAGATTGAAATATCGGGGCATACGGATAATAAAGGATCGGATGAGTATAACCGGAAACTTTCCCAGTCACGCGCGCAGGCAGTGGTTGATTATCTTGTAAAAAAAGGCATTGAAAAATCCCGGTTCACAGCAAAAGGGTACGGCAAAACAAAACCTGTTGCAACAAATGATACCGATGAAGGCAGGCAATTAAACAGGAGAACGGAGTTTGAAATTTTGAGCAAATAAACTAAAAACCATATACGAATGAAACCACTTTTTTTTATCTCCTGTTTGTTTTCATTAAGCCTCTGTTTGAAGGCGCAAAATGTAGAGTTTGAAAAAGCAAATTTTCCGAATGACAAGAGTGGATTTAAAGACGCAAAGAGAAGCATGGAAGATGGCGATGACTACTTCAATAAATCACAAAAAGAGGGTTATAAACTGTATAATGACGCCCTTGACCTCTACCTGAAGGCGAATACTTTTAATCCGAGCAACGCGTTGCTGAACTACAAGATAGGAGTGTGCTACCTCAACTCAGCATGGAAGCAGAAATCACTTGCTCATCTTGAGAAATCCTATAAACTAAACCCGAATGTAGGCGAGAATATTCACTACTACCTGGGCCGGGCCTACCACCTCAACATGGAATGGGACAAAGCCATTAAGGAATACCAGACCTACCGCCCCATGATAAAACCCGAAGACAAAGAATCTATAAAGGATGTAGACAAAAAGGTAAACGAATGCAGAACAGGCATTGAACTGGTAAAACATCCCACACTTGTTTTTATCGACAACATTGGCGCGGACATCAACTCGCCTTTTCCTGATTACGGCCCGGTAATTTCCGCGGATGAAGCCATCATGATGTACACTTCCAGAAGGTCCAACACCTCAGGCGGGGGTATGGACCCCAACGACCAGCAGTATTATGAAGACATATACATTTCCACCAGTGAAAATTCAAAATGGGCTGTCGGAAAAAATATGGGCAAGCCGGTAAATACGGATAACAGGCACGATGCAACGGTAGCCCTTTCGGCAGACGGACAGAAATTATTTATTTACTTAGACGATATGACCCGTGGCAGCGGAAATATTTACGAATGTGAAATTAAGGGAATCACCTGGGCAAAACCGGATAAGCTCAATGACAACATTAATTCCAAATATCACGAATCCTCCGCTTCCATCACTGCGGACGGAAACATCTTATATTTCGTGAGCAACCGCGAAGGAGGCTTTGGCGAGCACGATATTTACAAATGCACCTGGGACCTCAAAAAGAAAAAATGGGGAGAAGCCGAGAACCTGGGTCCCACCATCAACACTCCATACGGAGAGCATGGTGTTTATATTCATCCTGACGGAAAAACACTTTTCTTCAGCAGCGAAGGATTAAAAACAATGGGAGGTTATGATATTTTTAAATCAATCTGGGACGATAAAAAGAAAAAATGGTCAGCACCTGAAAACATGGGGTATCCCGTTAATTCTCCCGATGATGACATTGATTTTGTTCTTTCTGCAAGCGGAAAACACGCCTACTACTCTGCTTTTAAAAACGAAGGCTTCGGGGAAAAGGATATTTACCTGATCACCTTTGTAACCCCGAAGCATCCTGTACTAAACACTGAGGACAACCTGCTTGCAAGCCTCACGGAGCCCATCAAAGAAACTGTGATCGCGAAAGCTATTGATGTACCTGTGGTGGCAGTATCCATCCTGAAAGGAACCATTTTTGATGCGGTTACCAAGGCTCCTTTGGAAGCCGATATAGAGCTGGTTGATAATATCTTAAATCAGGTAATTGCATCTTTTAAATCAAATAGCGCCACCGGCAAGTTCTTAGTTTCGCTCCCCGGGGGAAAGAACTACGGAATTGCGGTCAAGAAAGAGGGTTACCTCTTCCACTCCGAGAATTTTGATATACCTGCCTCTGCCGGCTATCAGGAATATGTGAAGGACATTCCCCTAAAGAACATTGCCGTGGGAACCAAGATTGTGCTCCGTAATATCTTCTTTGATTTTGACAAATCCACGCTGAGGCCTGAATCAACCTACGAACTGGAGCGCCTCATACAACTGCTCAAAGATGTTCCAACCATGAAAATTGAAATTGGCGGTCACACAGACAGTAAAGGATCGGACGAGTATAACATGAAGCTTTCAGCCAGCCGTGCTCAATCTGTTGTGGATTACTTAGCTACACACGGAGTTGAAAAAACCCGTTTAACATCCAAAGGATACGGAGAAACAAAACCCATGGCCACCAACGATACGGATGATGGCAGGCAGCTGAACCGAAGGACGGAGTTTGAGATAAAGAGCAAGTAACCCATCTCTACCACATTCCGAAATCTATAAATTTATCCCATGCATAATAATGGAATCCTTTGAAGAAAATTTTAAACTTTCTAAATATAAAACCCCTTCTTCCCTTCCCTCACTAATTTTTTCAGCAGTACGCTTGGGCGGTAGCGGTCTTCGTTGTATTTGGAATATAGTTTTTCGAGCGCAGAGAGTACCTTCTCTATTCCTATCTCATCCGCCCATTTCAGCAGACCTTTTGGATAGTTCACGCCTTTGGTCATGGCCATGTCAATGTCTTCTTTGGTGGCCACTCCGTAATACAGCGCATCGGCAGCTTCGTTGATGAGCATCACCAACACCCGTTGAAGAATAGCGATCTTATCCTTTTCTCCCAATCCTACGCCTGTCTCTCCTCCTTTGGAGGAGTTGGAGGGGGCTTGGTAATCATAATATCCCTTTCCACTCTTCTTCCCAAAATGCCCCGCCTCCACCAATCTTTTTTGAGTTAGCGAAGGTTTGTATTTAGGATCGTTAAAGAATTGCTTCCATATTGTTTTTGTAACCGTGTAGTTAATGTCATTGCCAATCATATCCATCAATTCAAAAGGCCCCATTTTAAAACCTCCAATTTCCTTCATGGCCGAATCAATAGTTGCAAAGTCGGCTATACCCTCTTCATAAATACGTATGGATTCTCCATAAAAGGGGCGTGCCACGCGGTTCACGATAAACCCGGGGGTGTCTTTTGCAATTACGGGAATTTTTTTCCAACTCTCGATCATTTTTTTTATTTCTCCTGCCATGTCTTCTCTTGTAGAAATTCCCGGAATAATCTCCACCAAAGGCATCATCGGTGCAGGATTGAAAAAGTGGATGCCTATCACCCGCTCAGGTTTCGTGCAGGAAGAAGCAATGGAAGTAATGGACAAGGAAGATGTGTTTGAAGCCAGTACGCAGTCTGTAGAAACTATTTTTTCCAGATCGAAAAACACCTTTTGCTTTACTTCTAAATTTTCAGCAACGGCCTCCATGACAAGGCTGCACGGGGCAAGCTCGGAAAAAGTATTTGTAAATTTGGTAAGGTTAAATATTTTTTTAGACTGATCTAAATTTATCTTACCCTTCTCCGTGAGTTTAGCCAAAGCGGATGATAGGTTTGATTTTGCCCGTTCCAGCGCTGTCGCGCTCGTATCATACACCACGGTAAAACATCCGGCCATGGCCGCAACCTGTGCAATTCCGCTGCCCATGGCGCCAGAACCTACTATTCCTATTTGGTGCATTGAGAAGTCAAGTGAGTAGGATAACTGAATTAACCTGCAAATATACTTCGAATCTTACTATTAACTTTATATGGTTAATAATTTAAAAGTGCAATTTGCATAATCCCAAAATATTTCCTTAAATTCGCGTTTGTAAAAAAACAATGTCAATATGAAACGGATATTTGTCTTCCTGTTTTTTGTCCTCTTTTGTTTACGCTCTCATGCGGGAGTAGTCATTGTCGAGGGAAAATACCAGAACAAAAACATCTATATACAGAATGGCTATACAGATGCCGGTGTTGGATTTTGCGCGTACGCTGTGTATGTGAACGGCAAACTCACTAATGACGAAGTGAATGCCACCGCATTTGAAATTGACCTTCAGCAATTTCAGTTAAAATATGGACAGGAAGTTACTATCAAGATTCACCACAAAGATGGCTGCAACCCACCCCGCGTGCTGAATCCGGATGCATTGAAACCTCTTCCTGCTTTTGAAGTGGTCAGTATGAAGATGACCAATGATGGGCTGATCACCTGGACATCCAAAAACGAAGGAGGCCCTATGCCATTTATTGTCGAGCAGTTCCGGTGGAACAAATGGGTGAATGTGGGTGAAGTACAGGGTTTGGGCAAACCGGGAGAGAACAGCTATAAGTTTCAGGTTACGGCATTACATTCCGGAGAAAATAAATTCAGATTGAAACAAACCGGCTACCAGTCAAAATATTCCGGAGAGGTAAAGATCATATCCAGTACACCCCGATGCATATTCTCCCTCTCTAAGGGCACCAAGCAAATTGATTTCAGCTGCGGTACTTTGTACGAAGTATATAATTACTATGGCTTGGTGGTGAAAAAGGGCTACGGAACAAGAGTGGACATTGCCAACCTTCAAAAGGGAGGCTATTATGTTTGTTTTGACAATACGATCGGAGAGCTAAAAAAGAAATAGTCATTTTACTCTCCTGAGTATCTCCGTAAATTCCGAGATTATCATAGCGGTAGCTCCCCAGATTATTTCCCCGTTTATTGTATAGCAGGGAACCTGCATATTGCCTTTTCTAATCTTAATGAATCGTTCAATGTCTCCCTTATTTTTAGCTGCCATCAGATCATTTATCTCTACTTCCAGCAAGCCCTTTACTTCCAGAGGATGCAACTTAAATTCTGGAACGCTGTTTACCATTCCAACGTAGGGATGAACCATGTAATTACTTACAGGAATATACAAGGGAGTTAATGCACCCAGCAAGGAAACAGCATTACGATCCACACCAATTTCTTCTTCTGCCTCACGCAATGCAGTTTCTGAAAGATTTTTATCGGACTCATCCATTCCACCGCCCGGAAATGATATTTGTCCGGCATGACTTCCACCCTCATTTTCAGTCCTGAGAATAAATACAGTTTTAACCCGAAAGTGATTTGGATCAGCATAAAGAAGGATCAAAACAGCGCTCTTTTTAGGTGAAATACCCATATCCATATAATCACTTGGAGGCTTTCTTCCAAGCGGAGCCATCAATTTTTGAGCGGAAAAGCCAGGAAGTTCCATTGAAATTTCAATGGCTAATTTTTCTATGAATTTTGGAAACATATCATTCGTCTAAGAAATTGAAGCGCTTAGCATACAAATACTGCCATTGGTCAAAAGAATTGAAACCTATCGGATTAAAAACGTAAAATAATCTGTAAAGCAACAATATGACGTTTCACTATTCATTAAAAATACTCGCTTTTTTAGTTCTCACGCTGGGAATCACCCAAATTCCTGTTTGCAATACTACTAAGGATACTTCCGCAGGCAGCGATTCCCTTAATGCCGTTGATATTCCACATATTCTGGCAAGGAAGAAAATAGTGGCCCTCACAGACAATAGTTCCACCAGCTACTTCATCTATAAAGGAGAACCCATGGGCTACGAGTATGAAATGCTCCGCTCCTTCGCCAAGCACTTGAAAGTGGATCTGCAAATTATTGTAGCGAAGGATATGAACGAAATATTCGATCTGCTGCAAAAAGGAGAAGTGGATATTGTATGCGCCAACCTTACCGTTACCGAGGAAAGAATGAAAAAAGTGAATTTTACCGAGCCTCTTATATATACAAGACAGGTGCTGGTACAACCCAAACCCAAAGGATGGCAGAATATGAACGCGGAAAAACAAAGTGAATACCTGGTGAGAACTACAATCGATATGTCGGAAAAAAATATTTACGTGCGCAAAGGATCTTCGTTCTATTCAAGGCTCGTGAATTTACAGGACGAGATAGCATCCAAAATAAATATTATTGAAGTGCCCGGAGAGGTAACCACCGAGGGGCTGATAGCCATGGTTGCCAACGGAAAAATACCCTTCACAATTTCTGACGAAAATGTGGCCATGGTGAATCAAACCTATTATCCCGCACTCGACATTAAAACTGCGATCAGCTTCCCACAAAAGATAGCATGGGCAGTGAATAAGCGCTCTCCCCTGCTGCTGGCGGAACTTAACAGTTGGATCATCCACAAGAAAAATACAACGGAATACGCAGCGCTGTATAATAAGTATTTCAAAAACCCCAAAGGAGCAGGTCAAAGGAACGAGAGCGAGTTCTCTTCCCTTGGTGGAAATAAGATATCACCTTATGATGACATGATCATGGCTTATAGCAGGGAAATAGGCTGGGACTGGCGACTTTTGGCATCGATGATCTACCAGGAATCCAAGTTCGACCCAAACGCTCAATCCTGGGCAGGGGCTTGCGGTTTAATGCAGATGATACCCTCCACCGCACTTCAATATGGACTGGACACCTGCGGAGGCACCGCCATTGAGAGCATTGACGCGGGAACACGCCACATTATAAAACTGGACCAGTACTGGGCAAAGGTTATCACAAATAAGAACGAACGAATAAAATTTGTGCTTGCCTCTTATAACGTGGGACTGGGCCATATCATTGACGCAAGGAACCTGAGCAGGAAATACGGAAAAAATCCGGATCTATGGCAAGGAAATGTTGAAAAATACATACTGCTGAAATCGTTTCCGAAATACTATAACGACCCAGCGGTGCGTTGCGGCTATTGCAGGGGGCAGGAACCTTATAACTACGTCAGAGAGATCATTTCCCGCTACGAACACTATAAAAACACAATAAAGGAAAACGATGAAAACCATGTGTTGGCAGATAAAACAAGCTAAGTCGCAGCCTATATACAACAAGTCGTCTAAATGGTATAAAAAAAGGTAACTTTTAGAAGGACTTTAACGTACACAAGCAAAAGGAGGAAATGTGGGAAAATACTCCAAACAAACTGCAAACTATGAATCCTGAAAAACTACACGATTTTGTGAACTGGCTGAACGGACAGGTAGAACATCTCTCCAGCGCCATCAACGAAGCTCATGATGGAAAGAACTTTGGGAGAGAAGCGCAGTTTGAAGGTATGCGCGATGCATTTATGCGTTGCCTCAATAAACTAACGAAAGAATAAACCTGTTTAGAAATGCCCAAAAAGCAGACAGCCAATAAGGTTTTTACAGCCTGAGACTCTACTCAACGCAAGGCAATTGGTTAATAAAAATTGCAGGATTTACTGCTTTGTACTCCTCTTCCACTTTGGTCCAGGAAATTTTTATGCGTTGCAGATCTGATGACTTAAGCATTTCAGCCTCCTTCCTGGAAATTCTGGAAAAAGTTTTGTACTCGGTGTGTTCAGCGGACAGATTGGTGTTGCCGCTGAAAGTTCCGGCAAAAGGAACTGTTACTGTTTTTCCCGATGCAAGTATGAAAGAAATCTGATTGCCTTTCCGTATCATTCCATAATCCCTATACGCATTTAAAGAATATATTTTGAAATCAAAATAAATACCCATCACAGTATCCACCCGCACACAGCTTAAATAGCCCTTCATATAATCATTGGTTAAACTCTTTCGGCTTGAATCAGCCACCGCGTTTTCAAGAGAAATGAACAGGGCACCTTCTACTACCCTAACATGGTTACCAACCGGATTAATTTCATTGAGGGTATAGGAACAATTGGATTTAGTCGCCACATCCCTTTTCTCTTCTTTAACAGCGGGAGTGCAGGCAGTGAAAAAAATGATGGCTGCAATTATCAATTGGACTGTATTCATTGTATATGGGAGTAAACGGCAAATATAATTTTTTCAAACCAAGTAGAATAAAAAAAGTTACTTTTGCCAGCCCGTTCCCCGCCAGAATGATTCTGTCAGGCTGGCGTTCAAGACGGGGACTGCCTTTAAACTGGTTGCAACATGTTTACAGAATGTTGGATATTTGTACTCAATTTAGATAATACGGACTGGTAGTTCAGCTGGTTAGAATGCTTCCCTGTCACGGAAGAGGTCGCGGGTTCGAATCCCGTCCAGTCCGCATCAAGGCTCCCAGACAGGAGCCTTTTTTATTGCTGTATTCACATAAAGTCATTTTCAATCAGCTATAAATTATGCAACTCTTCTTGAAAGTGTATAAATTTATCTCACGCACAGTATAACATAATAATAGCATCCTGAGACATTTTATTGATAAAATTTTACACACTAAAAACAGTATGAAAAATAAAACATTTTTTATTTTCGTTGCCTGTTTCTGTAATCATTTACACTAACGTATTTCAGCAACTACCTCAATATCAACCCTGCCTGTTTTTACTCAGTAACCGCGTATGAAAAAATCAAGATCACCTTTAACATTGTTCCTGTTGCTTCTCACAGCAACTTTCAACCCTGTTTCCGCCCAGGTGGGATTCAATAATCCTAACCCTCATCCGAGCTCAATAGTTGACCTGACTGCAAACAATAAGGGATTGCTGATTCCACGCATGACCTCAGCGCAACGACAGGCAATTACAAGCCCTGCAAACGGATTATTGGTATTTGACAAAACGCTTAAAGCCTTTTGCGTTTATGATACCGTTTCAAATCCCGACAAGTGGCTAAGGCTGAACAGCATGCAGGCAGATGCAAATCCCAATAGCGATGTGGTTTCGAAAACTTCAGGTAATATGGGTCTTGGAACCGGTACTCCATCCCACAAATTAGATGTGGTCGGCAACATAAGAACTTCAGATACCATCATTGCCACCGTGGGAAGATTTACCGGAACCATTACAGCAAGCAGCTTCATCGGAAATGGCTCTGTTCCTTCCGGATCAATAATAATGTGGTATGGCGCTGCTCCGCCTGCAGGCTGGGCAATATGCGATGGCTCGAACGGAACGCCTGATCTTCGCGGAAGATTTGTTGTTGGCTCCGGAACAAACGCAAACCCCGCTCCGGGAGATATTAATCCAACCTACACCGTGGGAACAACAGGCGGGGAAAATAAACATTTGCTTACCAAATCAGAATTGCCAAAGCACAAACATACTGTAACAAGCGCGGCAACAGATAACGGACAGGTAACCGTTGCTCCCTCCTCAACAAATGATACGTATTATACATTAGGTGCCGGGTCTCCTTTGTTCTTTTCACCGGTAGGCGGAGCGGAACACCATAATGCGGTTAATCTACCCACACATGCACATACTGTCTCGGGAAATACCGGGGATGGAACCACAGACGGTGTAAACGCACAATCACACGAGAACCGCCCACCGTATTTTGTGTTAATCTATATCATGAAGCAATAAAATGAAGCTGTTTTTTTCTTTCTGCTTCCTCGTCCTTTTTTATTCTGGCGAATGTATTGCCCAGGTAACTGTTACTAATAATGGCGTAACGATCACCAATTTGAATCAGACCATTCACCTCAACGGCAATGTAGTGAACCAGACATCCGGGTTTTTAAAGAACAACGGAAACATTTACGTAAACGGAAATATTACAAACAATGGCACCACTGCTTTTTGTGATTCTTCTTCCGGACAGGTCCATTTGAACGGAACGGGGCAAAAGATAAACGGTACTCATACCCTGAATTTTCACAGACTGATTTTAAATACTGCCGACACACTCAAACTGGAACAATCCATTAAAGTTATTGATTCCCTCAGTTTCACCAACGGATTCATTGACCTGAACGGACAGACGATTGATCTTGATACAAGCGGATATTTATCAAATGAACGGCTTTCAAGCCACCTCTACGGTATTACCGGAAAAATAATATCAAGAAAATATCTGAACCAGCCTGTTCTTGCAGATAATGCGGGAGGGCTTGGACTAAGAATAAGGTCAAATAATAATCACGGTTTGACTACCGTAGAGCGAAGCCATTTCCAGCAGCCCGCTGCTGATTCAAGCATCTACCGTTTTTATAAAGTTTCATCACAGTATCCAAATCTTATCGACAGCATTTCTGTTTTCTATTTTAATGATGAGAAATTTAAGAACGAAGCTAATTACAAGGTGTTCTCTAAAAAATATTCCGGCAATAATGGATGGATAAATAGAGGAGGAACTGTAGATTTTGTCGGCAAAGAAGTTTCCGTTCAAAGCCCTATCCTGCTTGATACAGCGCTTTTTACGGTTGCAGATGAAAACTGCAGTATGGTTCCTGACATAAACGTAACCGGGGTAACCAACCTTGTTCCCATGATGTCCGTTGATACCATTACTTGTGCAAATGATACTCTGAATATAAACGCCTACTCCTCTGTGCCAAATGCAGTTATTATCTGGAAGGATATATCAGACAGCATTTTCAGCAACCCGCTGCAAGTATCTTCCCCCGGCTTCTATTTCATTGATGTTACGGATGGGGTGAACGGATGTACCAACAACATTCTTGTAAATATAACACAGGATAAAATACCCCCACTTTTAGACGCACTTTCGGATTCTGTTTTTTTAAATTGCTCACAATCATCCCTGCAATTAAACGGAAACTCCCCTACTCCACTTACTGCTCTTTTATGGACAGGAGCCAGTTTCAGTTCTCCGGATCCTGCAACTGTAAATGCTACAGGAAATTATTATTTGACCGGAACGCGCAGTGATAATGGTTGTATAAAGATTGATTCTGTTTTGGTCGGTTACAAACCACAATTGATTTTGCTGAGCAGCCAGGATACATTAGTGTGTAAAAATTCAACTATCCTCCTTTCCACTTCTGAAACAGGTTCTTTAACCGGAGTAAATTACTCCTGGAGTAACGGAACTGCTTCTGCAAGCACAACGGTTCAGCCAATAGTAACTGCCACTTATATTATTACCGCAAACTCGCCCGGCTGCAGCGGAAAGGACACCATTGTCGTTACCGTTCCTCCTGACATGATCGATTCCGTAGCAACCTATAAGCCATGCAACGGAACTACCTTCGGAACCATACTTCTTTATGTGTACGGAGGAATTCCTCCCTATAAATATTCCATAAACAACGGAGCCGCCTTTTCATCAACCGGAACATTTACGAACATTCCTTTTGGAACTTACAACGTATTGATAAAAGATTCGCTGGGCTGCACTACGTCAAACACAGCGGTGCTGAATGGCTTCAGCGGACTGCCTGTGCCTCAGTTTATCGCGAGCACACAAAACGCGAAAGGCGATACGATAGTTTTGGTTGACATCAGCACGCCACAACCCGATTCAGTTTCATGGATATTTCCTCCACAGGCAAAGATCATTGGAGGAGATAAATTCAACCCTGTCGTTTATATGCCCGATACAGGAGCATTCCCTGTTACTATGATCGGTTATTGGGCAGATTGCGTGCTTGACACCACCAAGCTTATCTATTTCCATCCCACCGATACCGCCACCGCAAGTGAATATAATAACAACGGCATTAAATCCCTGACTCTTTATCCAAATCCCAATAATGGGACATTTACAGTTGGCGTGGAATTTTACAAGAAACAAAATTCAAGTATCCAGATTTGGGATACTTCGCCCACAAAATATTTTCAGAAAAATTTCATTGATACGGGTATGATCACCTTACCTGTCAGCCTTACTCAATTAGTGAACGGAACATACATCCTGCGGGTAATTGGAGAATACAATACCAAACATCTGAATTTCATAATCAGTCATTAGTGGATAATCCTGTGTTATGAATTTTCAGAAAATATTTTTCTTTTTCCTACTTTTCTACTTCTCCTCTCTCTTGAGGAGAGGGTCCGAGGGAGAGGCCTCTGCCCAAATCTACCCTGTACAACTTACCGCCCAACTCATTCCCCCTTACAGCGGATATTTATTGGACTACGCTGATCCAACTTCCGAAAAGCTGCGCATCATTTTACAGTTCAATGATTTTACAGTGCCGCAATATAACCTGCGGCTAAGGCTGGAGATCAAAGGGAACGGTTTCACCATACAGTCAAAACAACTATTCAACCCACCGCCCGTTGTGGTGCAGCCCGGTGTGCCGGCAATGCTGAGCGGAACTGATCTGGCCCCTTATCTTAACAGCAACAACCTCGATTTCATCGGCATCAATCAAAGCCAATATGAACAGGGAAAAGCGCTGCCGGAGGGATATTACAGCCTCTGCGTAAAAGCGTATGATTATTACCTGGCAAATACACAGGTGAGCAACGAGGGCTGTGCGCAGGCCTGGTTCACGTTAAGCGATCCGCCTTTTTTGAATATGCCGTTTTGCAATACAAGCGTGGTACCGCAGTCGCCCCAAAACATTTTATTTCAGTGGACACCCATGAACATGGGCTCTCCGAACTCTGCATTCAGCACTGAATATGACTTTGAACTATGGGAGATCAAACCTGACAGTACCGCCAATCCAGATCAGGTTGTTTTGAGCGCTCCTCCCATCTATAAAATTACCACGCAGCAAACCTTGGTTAATTACGGAATTGCAGAACCAGAGCTGACCCTTTACATGAAATATGCATGGCGCGTGCGCGCGAGAGACCTCAACGGATACGACCTTTTTAAAAATAAAGGTTACAGTCAGGTTTGCACGTTTAATTACGGAAACGCGGGAAAAGTATTAGACAGCGCCTACGCATTAACTCTCACCGCACAGGCCGTAACGCACCGCATGGGAATGTGCAGATGGAATTTTCAAAAAGTTTTTTCCAACTATTTGCTGCAGGTACGCAAACAGGGATCTTCAAACTGGTTTGATCACCCTACGAACCTTAACACGCAAAAGATCACCAATCTGGAACCCAATACCGCCTACGAAGCCAGGGTGCGCGGGAAAGGCAGTGATATCCTTACCGGGGAATGGAGCAACACTGCCACGTTCACCACTTTGAAGGAACCCGTTTATAATTGCAACGACCCAACCATCCCGCCCAATCTCCTTCAGGCATCTCCCCTGCCTGCAGATAAGGCGATTGCGGGATTGGTGATACAGACGGGACAGTTTGAAGTGACGGCAACCGAAATCTCTTCAAGTGGCGGAGCCGGCTGGTACAAAGGGAAAGGTTATGCAAAAATTCTTGGAGGATTTCCGCTTGCTGTGCAATGGAAGAGCATTTACATTGATGACAACAACCGCCACCAGCAAGGTGTTATAGAAGCAATGACTAAAGGAATTGATGCATGGATGCATCAATGGGATATCCAGGAAGCGGAAGAAAATTCTATTTATACTAATGGAATAATTGATAGTATATATATCAATGGAAATCAGGTATGTATAATTATTCAAGGAAATACAACTGCGTTATGCTACCCTATTCCTCCCGATGCCAATGTGCTGGTGATACGGGATGAAGAGGGGAATCAATACACGGTTACCACCATCCCTCCTCCCCCCAAGATAGAAGGTCCAACAAACTACCTTGTACCCAGCGCTGATGTTTTAGATGCCACAGACAGCCTGAAAGTAACCTTCAGCGCCAGCACGTTACAAAAGTATGGCTTTGATAAAAAAGAATACACAGCTTACGGGCCCAACTACGAACTGATAAAACTCAAAAATGGCAAAAATTATTTTGTCCCCTATAAAAGTGTTGGAGAAAACCAGACCGATGAAGTCTTTGCTGATGTACTTGTAAAAGGCTTTGATAAAAGCCTGCTGAGCTTTAAAACCAAGGATGGAACTGTGTTAACATCTGTCACAGGCAGTAATTCTACTCAATTCAAAGTTACAGTACCGGATAAGGCAGAATGTGTTTACGCCTGGTACAACGGTAAAAAGATCGGAAAGCTGAATGTTCAGAGCTACAAGCCAGTCAATAAAAAATTGGTTCTTGTCCCTGTTAATGCCTCTTCGCTTCCTTCCCTCCCTTCGGGAGGGCCGGGGTGGGCTGCAGCCAACATCAACTGGACGGTGAGCACAGCAGCAAGTTTCACATTTAATCTGGGAACAGATGGACTGGAAGCTCCGGATGCAACTTTGATGACGAAGTACAGTTCCGAAATGCGTGCCCTGCGCGATGCCTACAGGCAAAAAGACACTGCGTACGATAAGAACGCGTATTACGTATTTGTTGTGCCGGGTTTCACTGACCCCAATTACAAAGGCTACATGGTACGCGGCAGGGCAGCAGGCTTCGTGACAGCAAACGCCAGCGCCAGGGACCTGGCGCACGAACTCGCGCATGGCGCTTTTGGACTTGAGCATACTTTTCCTCAAATAGCCAAAGGCACAAGCAACAACCTTCTCGATTATTCCACCGGCACTACCCTAACTAAAAAGCAGTGGGATATGATGCATACCAGCATGCCTGTCTTTAATTGGTTAGATAGTGAGGAGGATGCGGCAATACTTGACGAATGGAAACTCATATTAGGAATTTTGAATACAATTAAAACATCTCATCAAAAGGATATATCAGTACACAAAAATGGATTTACCGCTCCGCATAAAATTGTAACAATCAACAATGTTTATTTAGCAGGTGTTAATTACCAATATATAAAGCTATTGGTACAATATCAATGGCCATGGGACTCAATTCATCCGCAAGGAAATATTAAAGAAGTAAGCGGCATATACGGAGGAGAAAATTTGGATGGATTAGATATTGGAGGAAACGTATGGGTATTTGTTCCAAAGAACAGAGTTGCCAATATGAATATATTTTTAACCTCCCCTGCCGACAGAAATTTATTGTTGTTTGTTGGCGGATACATACCCGATCAGGAAATTTTCACCAAACACCCGGATGTGGTTTATCAAAGTGATGTATGGAATTACTGGGGAGGAATAGATGCCACTTTTACAAACCAAATAACTACTTACAATACCATTTACGCAAGCGGAAATGACGATGTAAGGACAAGCAATCATGCTTCATTAATAAATTTACACGTATCCCTTGCATCATTGCTTACCCTTCAACGACCCCCTCCACAAAATAAAAACTACGATGGATATCAGCAAAGATGGAACAACGGAAAAAAAGCGGGAGAAGACCTGGTGAAAAAATTGCATAACGGCACCATTCCCTGCCGGAAAACAACAGCCGGAGGGCAGGGCTCTATCCTGGACACCGTAGATGTGGTGGCACACAGTATGGGATATGCCTATGCCAACGGACTCATACAGGCTTTGCGCGAAGACTGGATTCATGTGAGCAGATATTATATACTTGCACCCGAAAACCCGGGTACGGGCTTTTTACCCTCCGGGATTGATGAAGTCTGGCAATACGGAAGTGATGAAGAGCATGACCCTGTATTTACTTTAGATGGAATTGCACCACAATGCAAAATACCCGGTATTGATCAATTTGGAAACAAAGGAGGGAGAGTATTTATTCCGGTTAATGACCAAAGCATTAAGACCGGACCTGTTGATAGTCATCTAGCGAAAAATTATGGATGGATATTAAAGAAAAATCCGGCAGATAAAGGCTATGTCAAAAAGAGAAATTAATCCAACTTGCGTTCTACTTGCAGTGTCTCTGCTTTTTTGTTGCTGTGACGATAAGGAAAAAGCCAAAGTGTATTTAGAGGAAAACTACAAAAACTACAGTACCACCCATTCAATAATTATTGATTCCGTCCAAACATATTTGGATTCACTTTTGGAAACATTCACTCCTGAATATGTTTACGGATGGACTGCTGATTCATTAGTTTGTATAAACTCTACAAATGACAAACTTTTTGCGGTTACCATTGAGAAACCAAAAGGAAAAGGGAAAGGATTTTTTGGGGAAGACGCAATGGAATTATTAGGAAAAAAAATAAATGGAAAATGGTATTTTTTCAGAGGTGGTGGCACCTTAACCATTCCAAGAGATATGTATGGACTATCTGAATTTAATCCACCATCTGAATTTTTCCTCAGCCAAATTGCCCGAAAAAACATGCTTGAATCTGCATTGGTTAAAGAAAACGGAGAATATGTTGTAAGCGATGAATGGATAGATAATAAATTCTACAATAACGGTTACGGCTCCAATCTTTCCCGTGAAGAATACGATAAGGTTCACTGGATGCTCATTATGAGGAAGTGGAAAGAGAAAATAGATACCAATGAGTACAAACCGCTCAAAAAAAACAACTCACAAAAACCCAATACGTAAGAATATGAAAACTACAAATCTAATTTTCATTTTAGCGATCGCAGTCCTCACAATTTCGTCCTGCAAAAAAGAAAAGGAAGAGACTCCAACTACCGGAGGCGGTGGAGGCCCAACCCAGCCAACTTCCAATTATTATGTTTTTGATGGAGTAACGTATACAGGAAATCTTGGAGCTTTTACAAATTTAACCTACGCATTTGTTTGTTCCGGCCAGGGCGGTGATCCTCAACTCACACTTTATTTTTGGCCTGCCGTTCCGGGATCTCCTCCCGCAGGAACTTACCCTGTAAAAGACACTTCAGCAACATCCCCTTTAGACAGCACCAACTGTTCATTGCATATAAAGAAAGCGGGCATAGACTATTATGGTACAGGGGGAGGATATGTCGCAGTGGGCAAAAGCGGCACAAAAACCACCTATGATTTTACCGCTATTCCGCTTTCAGGCACTAAAACTGTAACTGGTACTTTTATCTATTGAGTGTATATTTGGCTGCTTTTTTTGACCAAATGACCAGAGATCAGGCGAGAGCCACCATAGAAGGACTTGTTACACGCTTCCGAGAGCATCGCGGGGAATATCACACCGCGGACTACAACGAAACCAAGACAAGAATCGGGTTCATCAATCCGTTTTTTCACGCCTTGGGATGGGACGTGAGCCATGAAGAAGACAGGATAGAATCCTACCGCGAAGTAATTCACGAAGACAAAGTAAGAGTTAAGGGACAAATGAAAGCGCCCGATTACGGTTTCCGCGTAGCGGGGCAAGGTGAGAAACGTCTGTTCTTTGTTGAAGCAAAAAAGCCATCCGTTTCACTCAAGACAAACAGGGAAGCATCTTACCAATTACGCATTTACGGACGAAGCGCGCAAGCGCCCGTTTCAATCCTCACCAACTTTGAAGAATTTATAATTTACGATTGCACAAAAAGTCCTAAACAAAGCGACAGCGCGAGTTCTGCGCGCATCAAGTACATTCATTTCGAGGACTACATAAAAGAGTTTGATTTTATTTACGACACCTTTTCGCACGAAGCAGTTTACAGCGGACACTTCGATAAATTTGTTCAGAGCGACACCTACAAAAAAGGAACACAAACGCTCGATAAAGATTTTGTTGAATCCCTCGACAGTTGGAGAAAATATCTTGCCACAAGCATTGCCCTCGAAAATAAAAAACTAAACGAGGAAGAAATAAATTTTGTAGTTCAGCAAACTATTGACCGACTGATTTTTCTTCGCTTCTGCGAAGACCGGGGCGTGGAGCAATTTGCCCAGTTGCAAAAAGCCGTTTCACATGGCAATTCTTACGACAACTTGTATGATTTATTCAAACGTGCCGATGATAAATATAACAGCGGGTTATTTGATTTCAAGAAAGACACCATTTCGGCAAAGCTCTCCATTAACAATAAAGTCCTCAAAAAAATTATAGAGGATTTGTATTACCCTTCTCCTTACGTTTTTCGCGTAATGCCGATAGAAGTTCTCGGAAATGCTTACGAACAGTTTCTCGGAAAAGTAATCCGCATCACCTCTTCGCACAGCGCGCGCATTGAAGTAAAGCCCGAAGTGCGCAAGGCAGGCGGTGTGTATTACACGCCTCAATACATTGTGGAGTACATCGTAAAAAATACAGTCGGAAAACTCATTGAAGGAAAAACCCCGAAAGAAATTGAGAAAATTAAAATAGTTGATCCCGCCTGCGGAAGCGGTTCATTTCTTATCGGTGCGTTTCAGTATTTGGTTCAATACCATGTCAACTGGTATCACCATCATCCCGCAGAAGCTAAAAGAGCAAAGGCCCTTGCTCCTCCCCCTTCGGGGGAGGCAGGGAGGGGGTCTGGCGGACTTACCACATCCGAGAAAAAGAAAATACTGCTCAATAATATTTTCGGAGTGGATATTGACGCAAACGCGGTGGAAGTAACCAAACTTAGTTTGCTTCTTAAATGTATGGAAGGCGAAACCGAAGCCAGCATCAAACAGCAGCTAAGTGTTTTTCACGAGCGCATTCTTCCCGATTTGGATAATAATATTAAAGATGGGAACAGTTTGATTGATACAGATTTTTTAGATGAGTTTAATTTTGGAGATGATAAAAAAGCTAAACCATTTTCTTGGAATAAAGCATTTCCTAATGTATTTAAGCAGGGAGGATTTGATGTTGTTATTGGAAATCCACCTTACCTAAAACTTACAGCCAATAATATTGAAGATGAAATACTGTCATACTACGAAAAGAAATATAAATCTTATTCAGGAGGAAGTTCAAAAAATTTATTTCAATTATTCTTAGAAAGGGTTGCACATTTAAAACCGAAATTTTTTTCATTTATTATTCCAGAAGCATTGCTCACAACAGAGAGTAACGGAAAAATCAGAGAAATTATTTTACAGAACTTCAACATTAATTCAGTAGTAATTTTTGATCACTTTGTATTTGAAGACGCAACGATAGGAACTACAATTGTAGTTGGAGAAAAAGAATCCAAAGAAAAAACAAAAATTGTTAAAATTGATAATCTTAAAAAACAAAACCTTCTTCAAGAAATAAGATTGAATACAGGCATTAAACCTTGGGATGTTTCTTTAGATGATTCAAGTAAAAAGTTTTTCAAGAAGATTTTTAATTCATCGAAGTTGATGGGAGAATTAGTTGTAATGTCAAAGGGAATGGTAGTAAAAGACAGAAATGATATTCTTACTAGATCCCCAACAAAAAAATCTCTGCCGTTTCTATTAGGTAATTGTATGACACGATACAACTACCATTACGATAAATATGCTGAATATGACAAGCTGGATATTATCGGAGGTACAAGAGATTTAGACAAACATATTTCAATACCTCGTTTGTTAATTCGCAGAACCGGTAGTAATTTATGTGCAACTTATTCAGAAAAACAAGAACTGATTGAGAGCACAATCTATATTCTTCGCAGTGAAAAAATAAATCTGAAATTTCTTTTAGGTTTACTTAACTCCAAATTACTTTCATTCTATTTATCAAAACGACTTATAACAAACGCACAAGGATTTCCGCAAGTGCTGATGGGACAATTAGAACAACTTCCCGTTGTAACAGCAAATGAAAAAAATCAAAATGAAATAATAAGACACGTTGATTTACTTTTAAAGCTGAATGAAGAATTAAAAGAAGAAAAGCTCCACAATAAAATTGAGCAAACAAAACAACACATTGCCCACAGTGAAGAAAAAATAAATGAATTGGTGTATGAATTGTATGAGCTGACACCGGAGGAAATTAAAATTGTGGAGGAGAAATGAAAAATTCAACCACTGTGTGGTTGTAATGCAGCAGATGGTTTTACCCTGCATTTTATGCAGGGTTATTCAAATTAAATCCTTTCAGGATTTGCAGGAAAATAAATATTACAAAAAAATCCGAAGAGCTTAAATTTGCAGGGTCATTCAGATTAAACTCTTTCAGGATTTGCAGAAAAATAAATATTACTAAAAAGTCCGAAAGGTTTAAATTTGCAGGGTCATTCAGATTAAACTCTTTCAGGATTTTGAAAAGATTTGTAAATACAGCAGGCAAAGCCCGAAGGGCTTGAACATGAATAACCCCGAATGAAATTCGGGGAAAGAAGACGAACAACAAAACACACAACTCCGAAGGAGTTGAATAAATACGGTAAAATGAGTACCTATACCCAAATCCTATATCAAATTGTTTACAGCACCAAGAACAGAGAACATACTCTTGATGCTGATAACCGCAAGGAGCTATTCAAGTATATATGGGGCATTCTGAAAAACAAAAAATGCCATTTATACCAAATGGGAGGGGTATCCGACCATCTGCATATTGTAACGCATTTGCATCCCTCCATTGCTCTTGCTTCATTAATAAAAGATATCAAACTGGCAAGCACTGAACATATCAAAGCTAAAAATCTTTTCCCGGCATTTGCAGGTTGGCAGGATGGCTATGGGGCTTTTACCTATTCCATTAAAGAAAAGGACAGGTTGATTGAATATGTAAAACATCAGGAAGAACATCATAAAACAAAAACTTTCAGAGAGGAATACATTGAACTACTGAAAGAACATGGGATTGAATTTGATGAAAAATACTTGCTGTAAAAACATTCAACCGCTTTGCGGTTGTGTGGTGTGCGGCATTGTTATTCACCGCATTGTATGCGGTGTTATTCACATTTGACCTTCGGTCGCAACCTGCGGTTGTCTTCGGGATTAAACAATAGAATTCGAAAAATAAAATGAGCATCGAAATCCAAATACGCCAAGCACTTGAACGCGCAGAAGAATATATTGCGTATCTCGCTACCAGACCCGATAAGGAACTTGCCAAAAGGCTTGATATTTTTCATAAGCAATTCATAATCGCTGAAAAAGAAAAACTCACATCTTCCCTTGAACTGTTAGAAATATGGCGCAGTCAGACAATTCAGGCGCGGATTCGCAAAGCCGAAAATAATATTGCCGATGTACCGAGCGAAATGGAACTGGCTATTGCCGACATGGAATCCTTTGAAGAAAAAGCAGAACAGCGTCAGGAAATATTGAATGAAGCAAGTTCTACTGTTATTGAAGAAGCGGAGCAACCTCAAGAAAAAGAAAAGAATTCTCCCGATAATCCCGAACAGCTTTCACTGTTTTAAATAAAAAAGAAAAATGCCTACAAAAATCAAATCACTTAATTGTCCAAATGAACTTAAAGAGATCGAGAAAAAAGTTCACGAAGAAGTAAATAAATTTATTTCCGAATTTTCAATCTTAGAGAAAGATACTGTTCATGTTTTAACTGATTTAAGAACCAACGCATTTTTTTGTGAGTGTTATATTTCAGCAAAAGAATTAATTGAGAATAGTACAATTGATGTTCCGCTTGACCCTGAAAATCAACCCGAATACAGAGCTAACAGAGACGCACAACCAGAACATTCCGCATATCAAAAAATGCTTGATGATGCCAAAAGCAAAAGAATGTTTAGCAATATCGTTTGCGAATACAATACAAATTATCAAGCAAATAAACCCATTAAAATTATCGGAGGGCAACACCGATTTTTGGCAATTGAATCTGCCCATAGTAGCGGAATAAATGAATATCATGGTATAAAAATTTATTTCTCTTTAGATAAACATCAGCGGTTAGATGTTCAATTAATATCAAATACAAATATTTCAGTTTCAACTGACTTACTTGATAGAATGTTTGAAACCTCAAAAGGTCCTGAATTAAGAACATGGAGCCAAGCCGTTGGGTTGCTGGACAAAGGGGAAGATTTTTCTGATAAAAAACAACGAGGTAGTCAAATCTCTGTTAGAGGGGCGCGAACATTCATTCTAAATTATTACGAAGGCAAAAATATTGAAGATAAACTTTTTGATAAAAAAGATACGACACCAGTATTAGCAAGAACAGGAATGATAGATGAAAGTTGGGAAAAATTACGCTCTAATAAAGATGTTTGGATAGACAAAGAATTAGTTGAGGCTGGTAAACAGTTTTCAAAATTGCATAAGGCACAAAAAGATTATTTCAAAAAAAATAAGAAAGAGCAAGTAGAGTTTTCTGAAAAAGCAATTAGTTATTCTGTGCTTGCATCGTGGGCTTATGTATCAGGCGTTTTGCATAATAATAAGGTTAGATTAAGCAGACATTTTCAACTCGCAGATATAAAAAATACTGATCCTCTATCAACAACACTGCTTGCCAAAGCAAGACATAAAACTGACGCGGAAAATTACAGGGGCTTGGGTACACGAACAGAACCAAAGGACAGAGGAAGATTAACAGAGTTATTTTTCTTGCATGCTGAAAAAGGAGGTGGATTTAATAAACCTATGGTTGATTTAGCAATAAAAAAATATCATGCAAAACAATCTAACTTAGAAGTGCTTGAAGCAGAAAAGAAATTAGGAGATGAATGAATTTGATATATTCTGCTCAAATCTTTTAGAAGAATCCAAACGATTCTTGGAAAAGTCGAAAAATGAGAAAAATGAAGATGGGAAAAAAGCGTATCAACATTCATGTTTATTGCTCTCAATCTGTTCTTTAGAAGCATATATAAATGGAATTTCTGAAGAAATGACACTCGCTAATGGCTTTCCAATACATTTTAAAGGCATTTTATTGGAAAAAGAAATTCGCATTGATAAAGGAGAGTTTATTTTAAGTGACACATTAAAAATGTCAAGACTGACTGAAAGAATAGAAATTCTCTATAGAAGATATTCACGAAAAAAAATTTCAGATTCTAACGAATGGTGGGCAATACTCAAACAGGGGATTGATTTAAGAAATAAAATTACGCATCCAAAAGAAAATATTGAACTTACTGATATACTCCTTGAAAAAATATTGCAATCTGTTATAGAATGTTTAACTGCTATTTATAGGGCTGTTTATAAAAATAATTTTCCAAAGTCGAATTTATCCCTTACCTCAAAACTGAATTTCTAATTTCTGAAAGGTCTCTCAATACCCATTTTCTTCTTGTTTCCAGCCTTTTAAACACTCATCACACTTTTTGCAATCTCCTATCGTTATAACCAATAACTCAACTTGACGATGATGTAATGTTTACGCGAATTAAAAAGTAATACTAACCAAAAAAGACCTGAAAGCAAAGTATCAGGCATCGCGTAAAATGTCAAGTACAAATGAAACTGGGCAAGCTTTACCTATTCAAAACAATCTTTCGGGTAATCGTTCCTTCTTTGGAGTTAATACGAAGGAAATAAATACCGTTAGGCAGGCAGGAGAAGTCTAAACTGCCATCCTTGCCCGGCAGCGCCAGGGAGCTGAGTTTTTCGCCTGTTGCCAAGTAAATTTCTGCCGTATACTCCTTAACGGAAGCAGGCATTATAATGTTTACTTTTCCAGCCGAAGGATTCGGATATGCCTTCACAGCGCTGAGGGAAGGGTTTTCAGCCAATCCGCCAATCACAGGCAGGGTTTTGAGCCAGGTGATGCTCTGGATGGTATCTCCCGCGGTGCTGTCAAATTCAAGCACCGAGAATCCCAACCCGCTTGCCCACCAGGCAAAATGCCAGTTACTATCCAGCGTTTCAGCCGCAAAAGACCATTGCGAAGTGATACTATTGCGAATCCAGATACTATCGTGCGTTACCACTTTTCCTTTTTGGCGAAGGCAGTTGTAAGTGCCTAACGGAGTGGTTATACTCCCCCACGCATCTGTTAACACATTCTTATCCTTTTCCTCTTTTATTCGTACTGAGTCTATCGGGAACGAGGAATAGGGAGCAGTTAAAGTAAATCCCGAAGTGTTTTGAAAAGTAGAATTATAGGTATTGGGAAACGATGTTATTTCTTCATTGGGGTTCATTTGCAGTACTCCTGACCCCTGACCGGTAAAATCGGCATAGGCTCCCATAATAAATAAACCGGTTGCAGTATTTTTCAGATAGTATTCTGTTCCGTCAGGAAACAGAATAGCCAGGTTTGAGGTTGGAAAATTTGAGCCGCTGGATAGCCAGGCCGGGTTTGTAAAAGTCATGGTATCAATGGTGTTACTGAGCAAAGTTGAGAAATCCCATGTTTTATTTGCCCCTGAAGGTCCGGGGTTGATAGCGCCCACAGTAAGTGATTTTACCGTATCGGTAGCCTGGTAAAGAACTTTTCCTGCGAGAACAACATCGTACGGATAGATGGTGATCTGCGCATTGGAAACTACAATCCCGCAGGTTGCAAATGTTAAAAGTGTCCCGATGAAACGAGGACTCGTCCGTTGGCGAATAATTGTTTTTTTCATTGGTTTTGTTTTTATTAATAATGTGTATATTATTTTTCTGAGATTATTTTTTTAGTGTCAGATACTTCCCCTGCCTGCATCCGGTAAAAGTAGGATCCTGCTGGATATTTATTCATATCCGCTGTAATCTCATATTCCCCTTTCAACTTCTCTTCATTTACCAACACAGCTATTTCTTTTCCTGTTACATCAAACAACTTTATCACAATTTTTTCCCTGCCCGGCACAGCGTATTTAATAATGATCTGACCGATGCCCGGATTAGGAATGTTCTGGTCAAGGCGATATCCTTTTTCAATAAAAGATAAATTATTGACAGATAACAAGCCGGCAGTTGAGAAAGCCCAAACAGTGGAATAATTACTCCAACTCCCTCCATTGTTGGCTTTGACTCTCCAATAAAATGTTGTTGAGTCAGGCAGTCCAACTACCGTATTGTAATTAACCCCCACATTCACGGATTTGAACAAGGCAGTGAATCCGGTGTCCGTGGAAACATCCAGGTGATACATTACATCATCATTTTTTTTAAGCCATTTCAACTGCTTCACTGATCCTACATTGTAAGACCAGTTCGAGGGAAGATCAAGCACCGGTACGGAAGCCAGCGTATCATTTGGCCCTGTATAGGTAACAAACATTTCAATTTTCCTGAGCGGGCAATCATTTCCATCCCTGAGTTCGCTTACGATCGTATCCGCAAAATTCATTCCCGATGTTACCTGCCCGTAAATGGTATAATTGTTATCAAGACTTGGCTGCGGAGCCACGCATATATAAAACTGTGAATTGGCGCTGTTAATGTTCGCATCGCGCGCTGCAGCCAGTGTTCCTCTTTTATGTGTGGCAGCGCTGAACTCAGCATTCACCGTAGGTTGGTTGGGATCACCTTGCCCCCATGTTGATTTAGGTCCGTGTCTGGAGTTAGGATCACCTCCCTGTATCACAAAACCGGGAATTACGCGGTGAAAAGCAGTGGTATCGAAGAAAACCTTGCTTATGAGGCTGTCAAAATTCTTAACGTGATTGGGGGCTATTGCCGGAAAAAGCTCCACATTAATATTTCCCAGAAAAATTCCGTTACGGGTGGTGAGTATCTGGTACCGTGGCTTGCCAGTAAATTGCGCTTTACTTTCTGCCGCCGAAAGGAGAGCAATGAGAACAGCGACCAATATTTTTCTGTATGGCATATCTTTCTGTTTACAAAAATAAGTCTTTTAAATGAACCTGAAAGTCGGTAATGGAAGTTATCGCGTCAGAAATTGATACGATTTATCCAGATGGTGAATATCCTGTTAATAAGTATAACACTGAATTTGTAACATTTTTATCCGTCCTTTCGTCTAACACATAAATCTGCTCTTAATAGCGGACGAAAAAGGCAAGTAACCAAAATAAGAAAACCGGATTATGTCATTTTTTTCATTTCTGTCTGATAACTACGAACTGAGCAAGTTTGTATTGCCTAAAAAAAGACCGGAAAATGATCATTTGGATAAAACCGAGAGAAATAAGCTGGAGAAATTAATGCAGGAAAAGGACTTTTACGAGATCAATTCCATAATCAAAGGCAGGTACAAAACCGTTTGACCGTTTCATTCTCCTTATTTTTTTTGAAAACAATTTTTTATCTGACAAGTGTAACATTACCATCAATATACTTCGAGGTTCCGGTAATGAAATTTATATTGAGGGTATAAAAGAACACGGCAGGATCCACGGGTTTTCCGTGAAACCTTCCATCCCACTTTTCGGTTTGATCAGTTGTAAAAAATACTTTTTGCCCCCAACGGTTATACACCGTAAATTCCATATCCAATATACATGGGTTTCTTACATAAAAGAGATCATTAAAACCATCATTATTAGGAGAGAATGCGCTTGGAACAAAAATATCTTCACATTCCATGGTAACATTAACAATAACCGTATCCAAAGAAGTACATCCGTTTATATCTATTGTGGTAACTGTATAAATAGTGGTGACTGTAGGGTTTGCAGCAGGATTTGCACAGGTATCGCAGCTTAATCCTGTGGTTGGGCTCCAGGTATACGTTCCGGTGCTTGTGAGTCCGGTTAATGTGGTGGTTGCACCAATGTTAATTGTATAAGGAGACGCTGTTGCATCAGCCGTTGGCGATGGGTTTACATTCACATTGATAACAGCAAAATCGCTGCAAGCGCCATTGGAAGCTGTTACCGTATAGCTTGTATTTGCAACAGGATTAACAGAAATTGAAGGGGTTATTTGACCTGTATTCCATGAATACATGCTACCGCCTGACGCGGTAAGCATGGAAAGATCACCACTGCAGATAACCGTATCTCCGGTGACAATTGCATTTACCAGAGGAAGCACATTTATGAGCGCAGAGGCATCATCGGTGCAGCCGTTCGCATCGGTTGTTGTAACAGTATATGTGGTTGAAGAGGCAGGACATACGCTGATAACAGAAGAGGTAGATCCTCCCGGTGCCCAAACATACGATAGTCCACCGGTTGCAGATAAAGTACTGCAGCTTCCGATGCAGATACTCATTTGAGTAGCCGTTAATGCAGCAGATGGAACGGCATTAACAGTAATGGAAATACTTGCCACAGAACTGCAACCTCCGTTTGAAACAGTTACCGTATACGTAATATTTGCCGTTGAAGAAGAAACAGGATTTGAAATATTCGAATTGTCTAATCCTGTTGCAGGGGACCATACATAGGAAGCGCCTCCGCTTGCAGTAAGCGAAGTGGATGATCCGGAACACATCGTGGTACTTCCTCCTATAGCGGTAACACTTGCAGTAGGCTGGGCAATTACGCTTACGGAATAGGTATCACTGTCCGTACAGCCTGATGGGTTTGTCGCCACTACAGAATAACCTGTTGCAACAGTAGGTGAAACAACAATGGAGGTGGTGGTTTCAGCGGTATTCCAAACATAGGTGCCCCCACCGGATGCTGTAAGCGTTGCCGAACTTCCTGAACAGATACTGCTACTTGTTCCGCTGATCAATGCGGTAACAGAGCTTACATTGACCGTAAAGTTTGCTGTGTTTGTGCATCCGTTGCCATCGGTTACTGTAACAGAATACCCGCTAGTAATTGTAGGGTTTACCGTAATTATGGCATTTGTATTTCCGACATTCCACGAATAAGTACCTCCACCCGTTGCGGTGAGAGTGGATGAAGAACCCAAACAAATTGTGCTGTTTCCGCTTATACCGGCCGCAGGCAATGAATTTACATTCACTGTAACGACATCCGAGGCGGTTCCGCAAACATCCGTAATAGTTACTGTATAATCAGTTGTACCCGTTGGATTAGCAACAGGATTTGCACAGGTTGTGCAATTTAATCCGGAAGCAGGGGACCAACTGTAAGTGCTGCCTCCGCTGGCATTAAGGGGTGCGCTTGCACCAATACATATTGTAGCATCCGCTCCCGCATTTACTGAGGGGGTTGCGGTAATAGAAACTGTTACACTATCACTTACGCTTCCGCAACTATTAGTAACTGTGACCGTATACGTAATATTTGACGTAGGGTTCGCAACCGGGTTGGCACAAGTGGTACAGCTTAAATTCGCAGCAGGAGTCCATGCGTAAGTACCGCTCCCTGTAACACTCAGTGAAGTACTTGCTCCCGCGCAGATAGAAACATCAGGACTTGGACTTGCGGTGGGCAGAGGACTTGGATTCACGGTGATCACATCACTGTCTGTGCAGCCGCTTCCATCCGTTGCAATCACGGTATAAGTGGTTGAGGTTATCGGATTCGCTGTAATAGGATTCGTGATCGCTCCGGTGCTCCACGAATAACTTACGCCTCCGGATGCGGTTAGTGTGGTTGTTTGCCCGCTGCATACTGTTGTATTTCCGGTGATACCTGCAACAGGGTTCGCTATGGTAACTGTAACATCATCGCTGTTTGTACCGCACGAAGCTGTAATGCTGAATGTATAGGTAGTTGTTGTTGCTGTAGGAGTAGCCACCGGGCTCGCACAAGAGATACAACTTAATGTTCCGGATGGCGACCACACAAATGTGCCGCTTCCTGTTCCCGTTAAAGTAGTACTTGTTCCGGCCCCGGGACATATAGTAACATCCGGCCCGGCATAGGCAGAAGGCAATGCGGGATAGGTAAGGGAAATTTCATCGGTGGCTGATCCGCAATTATTAGTAACAGTAAGCGTGTAAGTGATTACAGCGGTGGAGGTGGGAGTAGCCACCGGATTGGCACAAGTAGTGCAATTTAAATAAGTTGACGGAGACCACAGGAATGTACCGTTACCGGTTCCATTAAAGGTGGTATTGTCTCCCAGACAAACTGAAACATCCGCCCCCGCACTGGCTATGGGTTGAGGATAAACTGTTACGCTGTAGCTGGATGAATTGGTGCAGGTATTTGCATCTGTTCCTACTACACTGTAATTCGTAGAGTTTGTTGGAGCAACAGAAACATTTGTGGTTGTTGCTCCACCGGGAGACCATACATACGATATACCGCCCGAAGCAGTGAGCGTGGTAGGGAGACCTGAACATACCGTATTTGTCCCGCTCACAGTTACGGTGGGCGTTGCATATACCGTTACACTATAACTGGTAGTAACCGTACAACTGTTTGCACCTGTGGCAACAACCGTATAATTTGTAGAAGTTGTAGGGCTGGCTACCGGATTTGAAATAATAGCGCTATTTAAACTTCCGGAAGGAGACCACACATAGCTGCTTGCTCCGGAAACATTGAGCGTTGTATTTGTTCCTATACAAATTGTATTTGTTCCACTGAGAGTAAGTGAGGGTATTGCATTTATAGTTACAACTGTGGTAGCATTTACTGCTGAACATGGAGCAGGAGAAGCAACTGTGTAGGTAACAGTATAGGTACCGGCTGTACTTGTGCCTGGCGTGATCGTTCCGCTTGCGTCCATCATTAACCCTGCGGGTGAAAATGTATATGTCCCGCCTGCTGTTCCTGTTAATGCTACTGTTTGAGTGCCGGCAGAAGTACACCAAGGTGAACCTGTATACGATATGCTTGCGGTAGAAGGGTTAACGACAGTTACTGTAACGGTAGCAGGCAAACTTGTACAAAACACACCATCAGTAACAATAACCGTATAGGTAGTTGTAGTAGTTGGGGTGGCAACTGTATTATTAGTGGTACTAGCGGTAGTGGTATTCGCAGGATTTAAGCCACCGGTAGTTGGATTCTGTGTCCATGCATATGAATAATTGGGAGAAGTGGGACCAGTAACTGTTGCCGTTAATGTGGTACTTTGCCCATTACATATTGTAAAATTTGCAGAAACGCTGATAGTTGGTGCGATACACTGTATTTTATTCTGAGAAAAAGAGGCCGCAACCCCTGCTACCGCAAAAACTAATAGAAAGAAAACTCTTTTTAATGAAATTTGC
>SCSP01000075.1 GCA_004297845.1 Bacteroidota bacterium
AAACAAGCAGAAGAAAAACGAGTTTTCAGCAGGTATCTTTTTTTGCTCAAGAATCATGAAACACTCAGGCTTGAATTTGTCCACTATGATTTCAAGCCGCTAAAAAAAAGGAAAGAATGGAATGGCGTATGGGTCGACTCACTAACCGATATAGCTGCTAACAAAACCATGGCCCTCATAGGCCGATATGAGCCCAAAGACGCATTCGACATATATTACCTGATTCATGAAGGAAAGTTCACTCCCGCTAAATTAACCTCACTCGCAAAGAAAAAATTTGGAATGGGAATTCCGCTTTCTTCTTTTTGGGAGCGCGCGCTGCATGCATCAAAAGGTCTGAACGGACTAAGACCCCTCATCCATGGAAATAAAAATCAGCAAAATCACCTGCTAAAGGAAATACAAACATATTTCGAACGAGAAGCTGCCAGAGAACTTCGAAAACACCTCCTCGAATAAATCCCCGCTGTTCACCTCTTACCACTCTCCTCTTACCGGTCCCGAAGGGACTCTCCGAAGGAGACCTTCGCACCTTCGGAGCTGTTCTTGCCGACCGGCTGCTCCGGCTGTTATTGTGGACTGCCGATTGGCTGTATATCACTCCTTGACAAACACCTTGGTACTCACCTTATCCCCATAACTAAGTTTGACCCAATACATGCCCTTCTCAAGCTTTACAGTGTTGTAAGGTACCTGATTGAGTCCTTTGGAAGCCCGCCCATCAAACGGAGTGGCAATTACCCTGCCCCGCGCATCCAAAACCTCGGCTTTCACATGGGAAGCATCGGGCGCTACAAAGAAGAAATAGACCTCCCCGTTGGTCGGGTTCGGGAACGGATTGAGCAAGGTGAATTCATCTGTGATAGCAACGCACTTAATATTATTTGAAAAAACATAATCCTGCTGTCCGTTCACTTTTTTAACCTCCACACAAACAATGCTGTGCTTGTTATTTACCATTTCAAAGGAGGATTTGAAAAAATACGGCACAGAATCCTTGGGTCCGGCAAATCCTGTCCAGAACTCATGAACCGGTGTTCCGTCATCTAAGTAGGCAGATAATTCTATCGTTGTTATATCCAGCGTGCCCTTATTTTCCAAAAAGGCAGAAACCTGTATGATGCCGGACGAATTTACAGCCAGCATATCATTTATCCCGACATCCAGCACGGGTATATCTACAGGAATTTGCTGAACAAAAGAATCAATGCATCCAAACGCGCTTTGAACAACTAATGTGATGGTGAATGTTCCTGTACCCATATACGTATGAACGGGATTTTGCGTCAGGTCTTCTCCCCCATCTCCAAAATACCAATGATAATTTATTGCCCCCGAAGACAGATCGGTAAAGTTCACCGGCTGCTGGGGATAGCTATAACCCGGAGTAAAACTGAAACCCGATACCGGTAATGGCATCGCGGTAACCGATTGCGTAACTGCCGTAAAACAGCCCTGGGCAGATGTAGTTGTTAAAGTAACTGTATAGATACCTGAAGCTGTATAGGTAACCGCAGGATGTTGTATAAGCGATGAATCCCCGTTGCCGAACTGCCAGTTCCAGCCGGTAATTGTGCTGCCCGTAACCTTGCTTGTATCCGTGAACTGGATGCCGGCGTTCACACAAACGCTGTCGCCCGCAAAACCCGGCCGGGGCAAATGATTGACCAATACCGTGCCTATACTTAATCCAACGCATCCGTTGCTTGCCGATACCGAAAGCGTAACAGAGTAAACAGCGGCAAGCGTATAGGTATGCAAAGGATTCTGGATGGTTGAGTTCGTTCCGTCACCGAAATTCCAGGTCCATCCGACCACTGTACCGGAGGATTGTCCGCTGAATGAAGTAGGATATCCCTTGCAGGCAGTATCCGCGCTGAGGGTTGGGAACGGTGAAGGAAATACTGTTACAACCGATGTCACTGTATCCGCGCAGCCCATCTGGGACCATACTATCATCTGCACCGAGTAATTGCCCGCAACAGAATAGGTATGCGCAGGGTTTTTGACAGTATCGGTTGGACTGCCATCCCCGAAATTCCAATTCCAGGTATTGAGGCCGCCTGTAGAGATGCTGGAGCCATCCACAAACGAAACACTTAAACCCGAGCAGGGCGAAGGTGTGATGGTATTATAGCTGAATCCCGCGATGGGCTTGTCAAAAACATTCTCAATTTTCTGAACACTGGCCGAACACCCTGAATCCGTACTCACCGTGAGTGAGATGGTGTAAGAACCCGCAGCGGTGTACGTGTGTGTTGGATTGGCCACTGAGCTTGTGGAAGTGGCATCTCCGAAGTTCCAGCTCCAACTCAGGACACTGTCAGGCGTAAACGCAGTGCTGCCATCCGTAAAGGTGCTGGCAGATCCCAGGCAGGCAGGCACTGTGCTGAAATTGGGAATGGGGTTCATCCCCTTCACATTCACCAGAATGGTGTCTTTGGCCGTGCAGCCATTGGCATTTTGAACTTCCACAGAATAGGAATTCATCCCGGTTGTATTTATCACAATGGAGGAAGCTGTGGATCCTGTAGACCATAAATAAGACGTTGCCTGCCCTGCCCCGCTCGTTAATGCTATGGAATTTCCTGCACACATAGTGATATCCGATCCAAGCGAAACAACCCCGGGCTGTGAATAGTTATCTATCGATACAGTCACTGTACTAGATGTTCGTGTGCAACCAAGCATATCAGTCACCATCACAGAGTACTGCCCGGCCGAGTTAATATTAATTGTCGAAGTAGTCTCCCCCGTGCTCCAGGCAAACGTATATGAAGATGCAGGACTTAAATTGGTGCTCCAGGTAACAGGGCTGCCAGCACAGATCGTAGTTGCATTGCCGGGGAAGGGGGTGAAGTTGCCGGGGT
>SCSP01000076.1 GCA_004297845.1 Bacteroidota bacterium
GTGATTTGAAAGTGCTCAGGTCAGTTATCTGGGAGCCAATGTGAAAATGAATGCCGGTAATTTTGATGTTTGCCAGTTGTTGCGTGCGCTTTACCACTTCTTCCAGTTCCCATAGATTGATTCCGAATTTATTTTCTTCCAGACCGGTTGTAATGTATTTGTGCGTATTTGCGTTCACGTTGGGATTAATTCGAAAGGCTATCGGAGCAACTTTATTTTTCTTTTTTGCAAGATCATTGATTACTTCGATTTCCTGCAGGCTCTCGCAGTTGAAACAGGAAATATTCCTGTCAAGCGCACTATTTATTTCTTCATCGCTTTTTCCAACGCCTGCAAAAAAGATGCTATCGAATTTGTGTTCAGATGCCTTTTTAATTTCGTTTCCGCTCACGGAGTCTGCGCCCAGTCCGGCTTTTTGAATCACAGAAAGAATTTCATCATTCGCATTAGCTTTCAGGGCATAATGAACATGGTAGCCGTATTTATCCGACTCTTTCTTCAGCGCAGCCAGTGTTTTTTTCAGCAACTCCAGATCATAATAATAGAATGGAGTGGGAGTGCGCTGAAATTTTTGTATGGTTTTTTTACTGAACATCTCTTTTCTTAACGCCCTTTAGATTCGCATCGTTCTTGTAAAGGTATAAAATGAAATAAATAAAGTTCTTTTGTTGAAGAAATTTATCGCTTCTAAATTGTCTTCCAATATATTCTGTATTTTTACCCGATGTCCAACACCATCGGAACAATTTTTCGATTAACCACTTTTGGTGAATCGCATGGATTTGCGCTGGGCGGTGTTATTGACGGTTGCCCGGCCGGTTTAGAGATTGATCCGGATTTCATTCAATCAGAACTATACCGCAGAAGTCCCGGGCAATCCAAAATTGTAACGCAGCGGAAAGAAGGAGATAAAGTTGAATTTCTTTCCGGTATTTATGAAGGAAAGACCACGGGAACTCCCATCGGCTTTATCATCCGCAACGAAAATCAAAAATCACAAGACTACGATCATCTGCAGGATGCTTACCGTCCTTCGCATGCGGATTACACCTACGATAAAAAATATGGTATTCGCGACCATAATGGCGGAGGAAGGGCATCGGCCAGGGCTACCGTTTCTTCCGTGGCAGGTGGGGCAATTGCCAAACTATTACTTAAAAAATATGGAATTCAAATTTCTGCTTACACCTCGCAGGTTGGAGATGTAAAGCTTTTGAAGAATTACAAAGACCTGGATTTTTCCAAGACAGAATCCAACGCAGTGCGTTGTCCGGATGAGTTGATCGCTGAGACCATGATCAAAAAAATTGAACAGGTACGTAAAGAAGGCGATACGATTGGAGGTGTAATAACCTGCGTAGTGCAAAATGTTCCTGCAGGATTGGGCGAGCCTGTATTTGATAAACTTCATGCTGATCTCGGAAAAGCAATGCTTGGGATCAATGCGGCTAAAGGTTTTGAGATTGGAAGCGGATTCGAGGGGGTTAAGATGAGGGGCAGTGAGCATAATGACGGTATCATCCCCGACCCTTTTCCAAAAGAGAAGGGAGGAGTGATATTCAAATCCAACAACAGTGGCGGAGTGTTGGGAGGAATTTCAAACGGTGACGATATTTATTTCAGAGTTGCTTTCAAACCGGTTGCTACCATCATGCAGGAGCAGGAAACCATAAACAGCAAGCTGGAAGCTGTTAAGTTAGCTGGAAAAGGCCGTCATGATCCTTGTGTGCTGCCGCGTGCGGTACCGATTGTGGAGGCAATGACTGCGATGATTATAGCGGATCATTTATTAAGAAATCGTTCTTCAAAAATTTAGCTACAAAATTAGTTAAGCTATTTTCTGATATATGGAATAATTACAAAACCATGTGATCTTTTTTCTAAATTTGCCCTCTTTTGAAAGTAGAGGGAGAGATGGGTGAGTGGTTTAAACCAGTAGTTTGCTAAACTGCCGTACCTCGAAAGGGGTACCGAGGGTTCAAATCCCTCTCTCTCCGCAAGGTTGGAAAGATTTGAAATTTTGATAAGTGAAATAAAGAAGCGAGGAATAATAGAGGTATTTGGAAGATATAAATCGGGGTGTAGCGCAGTCCGGCTAGCGCATCTGCTTTGGGAGCAGAGGGTCGTAGGTTCGAATCCTGCCACCCCGACAAGCGTTCTGTTATAGAACGTCATAACCCATCATCTCACTATGAGGTGGTGGGTTTTTTTATTGTATTGACATCAGGTGATATTGCCAAATGTCATTTGAGTAGGATACCAAGTAGGATACCGCCATATTCTTACCTACAATACAGATACTTCTTCCCCTCTGGCTTCATATAGGTTGTGGCAATTAATGTTAATGATTTCGTCATTAACAGCCGTTAATTCTTGAATCGCTCAGGAATACGAGCCAACTTCGGGTCACAATTCTAAAACTAAAAACTATGAAAGCACAACAAACATTCTCTATCACATTCTGGGTGAACCAAGCCAAAAGAAAGGCTCATGGTCTATGCCCAATCTGGTGCAGAATTACTATTAATGGTAATCGCGCACAATTTTCAATCAATCAAAATATCCTGCCTGAAAACTGGAGTAAAAGGAAGCAGAAAGTAAAGGGAGAGAGTAAGGATATTGATAAAATCAATAAGTATATTAAGAAGGTACAAGGTGATTTAGAAGGCATCTACGCAAACATGAAACTTGAAGGCGATATTATTTCAGCGGTCAATATTAAGTGCGAGTATTTGAATAAGGACACTATTAAAAACAAAGAGGGGTTTGTTCAAATAGCCGAATCCTGCCTTTCCTACTTGCAGGATGCGGTGAAGCATCAATCTTATGCTTGGGGTACTGTAAAAAACTACAAGACCACCGTTAAGTATTTGAAGGAGTTTATTAAAAAGGAATACCGCGTTGAGGATATTCATATTAAGAAGGTAAAAGCAAGTTTAATTTATGATTTTAAAAAATTTGTCACCTCTATGGCAACAATTAAAAAGCGCGATAAGAATGGAGTATTAAAATCGTTTGAAAAAACTCAAAAGTGCAATCAGAATGGCTTTGTGAAGCACATGCAGAGGTTGAAGAGAATAATGAAATGGGCTATGAAGAATGAATGCACTGACAGAAATCCATTCGCGTTAATTGACGATGAACACTTGATTGAGAAAGATGCCTTATACCTGACAAGAACAGAATTATTAAGTCTGGAATCGCTGGAATTACCAAAGGAGGGGTTGGGAATTTCAAGGGATATGTTTGTGTTCTGCTGTTATACAGGTCTGTCCTTTTGCGATGTATTAAAATTATCCGCTAATCAAATCACTCTAAAGTTAGACGCTCGGAAATGGATTTTTAGTCAACGTCAAAAATCAGGTGTTGATTCTCTGATTCCCGTCTTAAAAAAGATAAGTGAATTATTGTCCTTTTATGGACAACTCGCGTCTGTAACTGCATCTGAGACAATTTTTCCCTCTATTACAAATCAGGTGTATAATAGAAATCTGAAAAAGATTTTCAAAATGTGTTCCATAGGTAAAAATTTTACCAGCCACTCCGCGAGGCATACCTTCGGAACAACAATTTGTGCCGACAATGGTGTGCCAATGGACACAACAGCGAAGATGATGGGACATTTAGATTTCAGAAGCACAAAAAAATACTACCGTACTACTCCTGACAGAATGAGTAATGACATCAGTGCTTTGGAAGAGAAATTATATAAAAGAAATAACGACAATATGAATCAAATGGAAAAAACAAAATAAACATAAATCAAAATCTAAAACAATGAAAATCGGAGACATTCTTTACAATGAACAGTTATCAATCGTCATGGACATGGCACTTGAGCAATGGTTCGGCACTGCCCCAAATGAAATCGTTGACGCTATTATTGCTGAATGCGATTCGTTAGAACCTTCATCAGAAGAAATATTTGAGGCAATCAGGAAGAATGATGAACTAAAATTTCATTTGGTCAGTTTCTTGTTTGGACAAATAACACTAATTTGCTTTGAGAGGAAACAATACGAATTTTACAAGATTGAAGCCGAAGGGAGGTTAAGCGATATGCTCCCGAACATTCCGAAATTCTGACCTGTAATGGGTATGACATAGGAATATAAACTGTAAAATAAGGCTAAAATCGGACTCATTTATCACGTTTCTGCCTTATTTGTACTCGGTTGTCTGAAAGTTCCATAGTAGGCTTTAAAATGACTCAGGAGGGTTTTTATAATGGCGGAGTTATACCCTTATACCAATAATACAAACATCATCCACCGCCTCCGTCCCAGACCGCCAAGTTTCCCAAAAATCCTCTAAATATTTTTCCTGTTCTTTCATGGGCTTGCCTTGAATGTCAAGCAGGATTTCTTTAAACTTTTTCGTCATAATTTTTTTTCCTCCTTTGCCGAAAGTGTCCGCATATCCATCGCTGAATAAATAAAAAGTGTCACCCTCCTGCATTTGAATTTCGTGGG
>SCSP01000077.1 GCA_004297845.1 Bacteroidota bacterium
CATTCCACTATTTGAAGCGTTAGATAATGCGCACGATCCTGATTTTGTATTTGATAACCGGTTGGCATTTGGTAAAAGTAAAACTATTTTATGCAAGTGCGGCAGGATGCCGCGGATACAACAGCGTAGCGGGACGCTACGCTGAACAACTACACGCTCCGCTCAACGGGGAACAGGATGGCATACTCTCCACTGCAAGAACCATTCTTCCATCGTTCGAGATACGCTATTTTAATGTTTCGCCTGAGTGTTTTGCTGTAAACGACACCTTCATACACTCTTGTATCTTCGTCCTGATAACAAAGCGTAATGAGTTTCTTATCAATCTCCTTCACCGCTACTTTTTCCGTATATGATTTTGGCCTTCCCCGCTTGCCTGTGTGCTCTCCCTGATACGGATACCATAGGTTTGCATCCGTGCGCAGTTTGCTGATAATATGCAAAGACGTGTTTTCAAGAATGGGAATAACAAAACTCTCTTTAGCAAAATATCCGTCTACTGCCAAATAATCGGATAGTTCCTGCAGGATTTCTTTCCGTTCAATAATCACCCCGGCATAATGGTCTACCATACTTTTTCCCAGTTGCTTTAATTCCTTTGCCGATGGTGTTTGAATCGCTTCCAATGACATCGCTGTATTGTTTTCTATATCTATCACCGCCAAACCTCCTATCTCCAGTCCTTTCATTGCCTTTCCTGATGTCCCGCTCCAAAACCAACCCAAATGCTCGGTGTGCTTGCCACTCTTGGGAATATAGCTCGGATCAAATGCAATAATTTTATGCGCTGAACAACTTTGGTTAATCAGTTCTTTGTTCACGCTGAGAAAATCAAAATCATTTGAAAAATTATTCCGATAACTCTGCTCTTTGTATCTTCCGTATCGTGCCATATTCAAAAAATTAAATCTCCCACGCAGTCCCATAAACAACAAAAACAAATGAACCATGAATTTCTTGCGCCTTTGATTTATACCACTGATTTTTCCTATTATTGCCTCGATAAGTGCCTCGCACTTGTTAAAAGCATCTTGGTGTGTTATTTGCATTTCACTACCTTGATGCTTTTTCTTTTTGCTGCTACCTCATCTTCCGTTGTTTTTTTAACATACCTTTGTTCATTATCGCATAAATTTTACCGAAGTATTGAACTATGGCAAGAGACAAATCAAAAGACGACAAATATTTTAGTTGCGAGCAGGAACACGAATTGAAATATGTTTCGGGCTTGTACGTACAGCAACAAACTGTTTATGATTTTCTTAAACAAAAATGTGCAAATAATGAAATAAAATATTCTACTCACCATCAGGTGTATAAGTTAATTCAGGATAAGTTAGGGTTCCCAATTCCTAATTGATACTGCAATCCATCTACTGGAATAATCCCCCAACTTTCAGTTCTACAAAGCATAGAAGAAACGGGAGATGCGGATTAACGGCACGGCAAAATCCAGTCTCCACCAAAAACCTTCCGCTTCTCAAAAAACCATAAGAATGCGGGCGGATGTTCTGTTGTTAATCCGCATCGTGCGTTTTTACCGTGCCATCAAAAAACCTTGAATAAAATTTGGGGGTGGGAAATGGGAAGGACTATTTTGTAATAAGGTCGATTTTCTTGCACTGCATTAACTTCATATCAAAAAGTAAATCAAAAGAACAATCAAACGCATCATCTAAACCAACAAGGTTTTTGTCAAATCCCTTACTTTCATTCAATTTCTCACAAATATAATTTATGAATAATAATTTATTTCCTACAGTATCAATTACACCAACGTACTGACGTAAGTAATAAGAACTACCAAGTTTTTCTTTTAAGTGGTCTGTGACCTTATCACTACGCAATATACACTTCATCGCAATACTGTCTGCCTTTAACACTTCTCTGGCAGATGGGTTCCATCTTTGATAATCTTCATATTGAAACAAAGTGTCGTGGTAATTACTATAAAAAATTTTACACTTACTATTATATAAAGTAGTTACTATTGATGTATCACTACTGTTATTTTTAACAGCAGTAGCATTTTGTGTTCCTATGCAAGAAAACAAAACTCCAATAAAGAAAGCAAATAGAAATATAGTATGAGTATTAGCCTTCATCTCATTTATTAAAAAGAAGCCCTACTTTTAACTTTTTCAGAGCCTTTCGATTTTCCCCCACTTCCTGATGCTCCTTTTGTTCCTTTCGAGCTATTATCTTCAAACATTCCAGAATCAATATCCTTATCCACCTGCTTCTGAAATTCATCTTCTTCTTTTTGTGTCCGCAAACTACGCTCTGTTGAATTTCTAACTGTGGAAGGTTGAACTTCTGTCGCACTATGTGTTTGACGCTGGGGTTCTCCTACAGGGTTGTTGAATTCTAACAACAGGGTGTTTAAAAGCCCTTAAAAATCAAGACATCTGAGCTTTCAGATGACTGAACTTTGCA
>SCSP01000078.1 GCA_004297845.1 Bacteroidota bacterium
GGGTCAACCAGGGCGTATAATAGGTCTCCAATGAGGTTGCCTGCCATAGTCAGTATTGCGGTGAACATCATTACCGTAAATATGACGGGATAGTCTCTTGCATAGAGCGCTTCCAGACTCAACTTGCCCATGCCCGGAATATTGAAAATATTCTCTATCACAAATGACCCCGAAATGGCCAGCGGGAAAATCGTTGCGAACAAAGTGATGACAGGCAACAGTGAATTTTTAAGCGCGTGTTTCCGTATAACCTGGTTTTCGTCCAGCCCTTTTGCCCTTGCTGTTTGAATATAATCCTGTGTGATGGACGAAAGAATTCCTCCGCGCATTTGCCGGGAGATGAATGCCAGCGATCCATAGGTCCAGCAGAACAAGGGCAAGATAAGCCGGTAGGCACCTTCGGTAAGTTTATACCAGAAAGGCGAATCGTCCGGTATGGGAGCTGAGCCGGGAGTGGGAAACCATGACAAATAATCACCTCCGCATAAAAATACCACCAGCATGGTTGCGATCCAGAAATTTGGAAGTGAGTAAAGCAGGAACAGGGTAGTAGTGATGGTTTTTTCCCCTTGTGTTCCTTTCTTTACCGCAGAATGTATGCCAAGCGGTATGGCGATAAGGTATGCCAGTACCAGGGAAAGCAAACTGATTCCCAATGTTCTTCCGAGGGCAGCATATACTACAGAGCTTACCTCGCGTTTATCCTGATAGGATATTCCGAAATCTCCTGTTAAAAAATTTGTTATCCATCGGTGATATTGATTGTTAAATCCGTACCAGTGAATGACAGGAATGTATTTCGTGTATGAATTTTTTTCCGAAACTAATTTTTGAAATTTTTTTTCCAGAGAGGCGATGTCTATTGTTACACATGGTCCGCCACCAATGCTGTCATCGCATTTTATTGAAAGATCGTAGCTCCGGAGTTGAGCGATAATGGTATTGATTTTTTCTTCTTCAAATTGGTTATACAGTTCATTAACGGCCGTTTGCACGATCAGAATTTTTCCTTTGATGTCGCAATCATTTTCATTTTCAAAAGATGTTTCAAAGGAATGTAATATGGATTCCATCTCTTGAATGTTTTTATAGTATAGGGAAACATTTTCCCAATTGCCATATTTGTTTGAAAGCCGTTTAAGTGTTGTGCGGTGTTTTATCTTAGAGATCTTGTACAAAGTATCTGACACCGTTTCGTCTGTAAGAGAGCAATAGAACAGCGGCTTGTCAAATCCCATCTTGTGTCGCAACTCAGCATAATCCTTGTCGCGGGCAGATTTTTGTGATTGTGACTCACCGCTTCCATCTGCCCTGTTGAGCATTACCTCCACCGGATCACCGGGAGCGTTAATAGAGATGAAGAAAGTGAGCAGGGAAATTGCCAGCAGCGTGGGAATAAAGAGCAGTATTCGCTTGAAAAGGTATTTAAGCATCAGGATAAATGAAAAATATCAAAAGCGAATATACGAATAGGAAAGTATTACTTGGAAGAACCTTCCTTTAACTTAAATCCCGGCAACCAATAACCGGGGCGTATTACGGTTGGATAAGCGTTCTCAAATTTCTTGTTGATAGCTATATGATCTGTGGGGGCATAAAGGAAGATCATAGGTACTTCCTCATGTAGTACCTCCTGAACACGCATATACATTCTGTTTCGATTATTTTCATCAATTTCAACTTGAATGGAATCCATTAATGCATCTGCCTCTGCGTTTGAAAAATTTGAAAAGTTGGATCCTCCTTCAGTTGCTGATTCGCTGTGGAAGGTTTGCTTCAGATCATCAGGACCCGGACCTGATGTCCATTTTCCGATCGTGAGATCAAATTCATGGTTGATGCATTTACCACGAAAAACAGCCCAGTCAAGCATTAAAATATTAATCATAATGCCGATTTTTTTTGCCTGTTCCTGAAACATCAAGGCGATGGATTTTCTTTCATCGCTTCCGGAATTTACAATGAAATCAAGTACACACTCGGTTCTCTTGCCATTAATTATTTTATCCAGTGTTTCATCGCCATTTGTATTCTTCCATCCGGCTTTTTCAAGTAGTTTTTTTGCTTTGTCCAAATCGTAAGTATAGGGTTGAATGTTACTGTTGTATGATTTTTTCTTGGAGGGATGAATGGGTCCAATAACACGCTTCGACTCGCCATACTTGACGATTTTAATTATCTCATCAACATTAATAATATGTGCCAGAGCCCTGCGGGTTGCTTTATCTGCAAGTACAGGACTTTTTATATTTACGCCAATGAATACATATGAATATTCCATTGGTGTGTAAGAATTGAAATTTTTCGTGAACTTTTCTGATTTCGGAAGATCGGCAAAATCTTTTGACTTGATTCCCTGCATTACGTCCAGGTTCCCTGCTTTTAGCGAAACCAAAGCTGTTGTCTGGTCTTTTATGGTCTGAAAGATCAGTCTGTCAGGATACGCTTCAAACAGACAGTTTTCTTCTTTAAGAGCGTCTCCCCACCAGTTTTCTTTTTTTGCGAGTATAACGCGCTCATTGGTTTTCCAATCGGAGAACTTGTAAGCACCGCTTCCGCTTATAAAGCCAGGATCGCGCATTCTTTTTTCGGAATTAAAATCATCAGCAAACTCTTTTATCGCGGCATCTGATTTTAACGAGTCAGTTCTTTCCGAAATCAACTTAACGGTAAATTTTCGCATAAGCCCCTTTGGATCATAGACGTATTCGGGAAGGATACACATATCTGTGAACATAGCTTCGGCCAGGAAATAAGATTCGTTTGACACTGCGGTAAATTTCAGGGGATCTTCCGGGTAAAATATAAAGTCGGTTATGAATGTAAAATAGGGTTTCATATGGGGATTATTTACGAGCGGGTTTAATATTGTTTTTATGGAGAATTCAATGTCTTTCGCGGTAATGGGAGTTCCGTTGTCCCATTTTGCCTCTTTTCTTATCTTAAAAGTTATGTGCATTTTTCCTTCCGGGGTCTTTTCGATTTTCGGGCGGGCTTCAGCAAGAACAGGAACAAGTTCGGGAGGGTTTTTAAAATTACCATCAACTAATTTCTGGTACATGTAGCTGGTGATATATGCGGTAGTTGCATCAATACTGTTACAGGGGTTCAGCATTTCGGGATCACTTATATAATGAACAATGACTTCGTTTTTAACAGGCAGGCTGCTTGTGCAGGAGATAATACAAGAAAATAAAGGAGCGATATAGGTGATAATATGTTTTCTTTTCAGAGTCATTTTTTCTAATGAATAGGCATCAGAATTATTTGTGCGAAAGATACGCTAAAAAGATTATAAGAATGATAAGTTAGCCGCCCAATATTTATAAAATAGTCCCTCTATGGGTAAAATATCGAGCCAAATTTACGAGGATTTACGAGATAGGAAACTTTACGCCTGTGCCGTTGGTCCGCCAAAGGTAAGCGGGATTGCTCCCGGAGGCAGATCGGTGTCCTTGATATTTCCGTTAGCGGCTTCGAACTTGGAGATATTATCTTTCAGCGCCTTCATTAAACGCTTGGCGTGCTGGGGAGTGAGTATGATGCGCGCCTTCACTTTTGCCTTAGGAACACCGGGCATCACTTTGATAAAATCCAACGCAAACTCAGAAGGGGAGTGGGTGATGATGGCTAAGTTGGAATAAATTCCCTCCGCAATCTCCTCTGTCAGCTCAATATTAAGTTGATTGGGAGTGTTTGGATTGTTGGGGTTGTTTTCCATAACTGAATTTTG
>SCSP01000079.1 GCA_004297845.1 Bacteroidota bacterium
CCGATCTCTTTTCCATTCATGGATAATTGCATGCCCTCGGCCACTCCGGCAGGAATATTTATGGAAATAACATCTTCCCCTTTAGCAATTCCATCGCCATTGCAGGATTTGCATTTGTCGGTGATTACCTGTCCTTCACCTCCGCAAGCCGGACAGGTAGAAGCCGTTTGCATATAGCCCAGGATGGTTTGCTGTGTGCGTGTAACTTGCCCGGATCCTTTGCAGGTGGAGCAGGTGTTGAAACCGGATCCTTTCTGAGCGCCCTGTCCGCTGCATTTCTCGCAGGAAACGTATTTATTCACTTTAATTTTTTTCTCAATTCCTGTAGCAATTTCTTCCAACGTAAGTTTTACCTTAATGCGAAGGTTAGATCCGCGGTGAACCCTTTTTCCACCTCTCCGCCCGCCACCGCCTCCAAAAAAACTTTCAAAAGGACTGTCACCGCCTCCGCCAAAAATATCCCCGAAGCGCTCGAAGATATCGTTCATGTCCATGTGACCATAACCGCCTCCACCAAATCCTCCGTTGCCCATTCCCGCATGCCCGAACTGGTCGTAATGTTTGCGTTTCGCATCATCTCCTAAAACCTCGTAGGCTTCCGCGGCTTCTTTGAATTTATCCTCCGATCCCTTGTTGTCTGGGTTTCGATCAGGGTGATGTTCAAGCGCCTTTTTGCGGTACGCTTTTTTAATTTCATCCGTAGAGGCACCTTTTGAAACGCCTAATATTTCGTAAAAATCTTTCTTAGCCATAAACTAATTTGAAAATTCGATAATTTGAAAATGGGCTGTTGATTTTCAAATCTTCAAATTGATACATCGTCAAATTTTTATTACTGACCGACAATCACTTTAGCGTGTCGCAACACTTTTCCATTCAGCCAATATCCTTTTTCCACTTCTTCCACTACTTTTCCTTTCATGTCTTCTTTGGGAGCCGGGATATTTGTTACCGCATCGTGAAACTCCGGATCAAAAGATTTTCCGGTTGCTTTCATTTCAGCCACTCCGCTTTGAGTAAGCAGGTTTTTAAATTTGTTATAGATTAGTTGTTCTCCTTCTTTGATCGTTTTAATATCTGTAGTTTTTTCGGATGCCTTCATAGCACGATCAAAATCATCCATGACAGGAATTAGTTGCTTGAAAATATCTTCCCCAGCATATTTAAGCAGATCAATTCGTTCTTTTGAAGCTCTTTTCCGAAAATTATCAAATTCGGCATACAGGCGAACGTATTTATCGTTTATCTCGGCAAGCTTTTCTTCCGGAGTTTTTTCTGCTTCTACCGGAGGGGTCTCCTGCTTTACTTCTTCGGCTGCATTCGCAGTGATATCTTCCTGTCCACCCGTATCCTTTTTGTTCATATCATTTTTTTTAGCCACGAATTTCACTAATCTGCGCCAATTAATTCGTGGTAATTGGTGTAATTAGTGGCTTGTAGTCAATAAACCTGCCGTTTTGTAAAATCTGCCCTTATGTATGGGTGGCAAATATAATAAAGCCAAAGTGTCGGGAGTATGGCAGAAAAACAATTTTCTGCGAAAATCTGATAGAAAAAAGGAGTGCGTAGGTTCCCGGAATTTTAAAACAGGAATAGCTACTTCAGGTGTTTGGATAGCTCCTGATCGAGCAGGGGGCCTCTTAGATTTTTGGCGATAATGATGCCGTTTGCGTCTATCAGAAAACTTGCAGGGATTCCGGTAATGCTATATGCTTTGGCTGCTTCGCTGTGCCACCATTTCAGGTCGCTCACATGGTTAGGCCATAACAGATTGTCTTTTGCAATGGCTTTTATCCACGCTTCTTTTTGATTGTCGAGCGATACGCTGTATATCTCAAAACCTTTTGCTCCTTTAAATTTTTTGTCTTTGAATTTGTTGTAAGCAGTTACTACATTCGGGTTTTCCATTCTGCAGGGCCCGCACCAGGATGCCCAGAAATCAATGAGTACCAGCTTGCCTTTCAGAGAAGACAGAGTAATGAACTTTCCATCCGTTCCAGCCAATTTTATTTCAGGCGACTTATTGCCGATCTCTATTCCAATCTTGGGATCCTCCCCGAAGGAAAAGTAAAGCATAGAAGTAAGAATTATGGCTGCTCCGTGGAGGAGTCCCTTCGGGAAAAATGTGATTATTTTTTTCATACTGATATTTTTTATGAATATAGTTACTTTCTTACAATTTCCGCGCCAATCTTATTCAAACGCTTGTCAATTTGCTGGTATCCCCGGTCAATTTGCTCAATATTGTGAATGGTGCTCTTGCCTTCGGCAGACATGGCCGCTATGAGAAGTGCCACCCCCGCACGTATATCAGGCGATGTCATGGATATTCCCCTCAGGGCATTTTGTCGGTTCAAGCCAATGATGGTCGCTCTGTGCGGATCGCAAAGAATGATTTGTGCGCCCATATCAATTAATTTATCTACAAAGAAAAGACGGCTCTCGAACATTTTCTGGTGAATGAGCACAGTACCTTTTGCCTGGGTGGCTGTAACGAGTAACACGCTCAAAAGGTCGGGAGTAAGTCCGGGCCAGATGGCATCCGCTATTGTGAGAATGGAGCCATCAATATAGGTTTCTATTGCATAATTATTTTGTGAAGGGATGTAAATGTCATCGCCTTTCAATTCCATCTGTATGCCGAGTCGTTTGAAAGTATCAGGGATAATTCCGAGATGTTCGCAGCCTGCATTTTTGATCGTAATTTCGCTCCGCGTCATGGCGGCCAGCCCGATGAAACTCCCTACTTCAATCATATCCGGGAGCATGCGGTGTGTGCAGCCCTTCAGCCCATCCACTCCTTCTATCGAAAGCAAATTAGAACCAATGCCTGATATTTTTGCGCCCATACCCACCAGCATTTTACATAGTTGCTGAATGTAAGGCTCACAGGCTGCGTTGTAAATGGTGGTGGTGCCTTTAGCAAGCACTGCAGCCATCAGGATGTTAGCGGTTCCGGTTACGGATGCTTCATCTAAAAGCATATAGGTACCTTTCAATTGAGACGCATCTACTTTGTAAAAACCGTCCTTGCCATTATAGTCAAATTTTGCTCCCAGTTTTTGAAAGCCAACGAAGTGAGTGTCTAGTCTTCTTCTGCCAATTTTATCTCCTCCGGGTTTTGGAATGTAGCCTTTTCCAAATCGCGCAAGCAACGGACCCATAATCATAATAGAACCGCGGAGCGCTGCTGCTTTTTTTTTGTATTCTTCAGTAAGCAGGTAATCAACATTCACATTATCCGCCTTGAACATATATTCATCATCCGTTTTTTGCTCAACGCTTACACCAATGGATTTTAATAAATCAATAAGTTTAATTACATCAATAATCCGGGGAATATTGGAGATGGTAACTTTCTCCGATGTTAGCAGAACAGCGCAGAGAATCTGAAGCGCTTCATTTTTTGCGCCTTGAGGAGTAATTTCTCCCTTTAATTTTTTCCCGCCTGTTACTTCAAAACTTGACATATTTTACGAATTTACTAATCGCGCCCTGCTCCTTCCCCTTTGGGGAAGGTTGGGATGGGGTGTTTTATCTACCCCTCCTCCTGTTATTATTATGTCTTCCTCCGTTGTTTCTGCCTCCACCGCCACGATTATCTCTTCCGCGGTTATCCCTTCCCCCGCCATTCCCTTCTCTTCTGCGTTCTCCGGCACGGTCATCCCGGTTGTTTATTCCTTTTGTTTTGGATAGTATATCATAGGTGTTAGTGAGGCGGAAATTCTCAGGCACTTTTAATTTACCTTTAGAAAGGTCTTCCAGTTCCTGGAGGATCACACTATCGCTTACCGTATCTCTGTTCCATACGAGATAAGATTTTTTCATCAGGTTGGCGATGGCTTCGATGAAAGCGGTTTTTTCCTCTCCGTTTTTCATGGCCGATGCTTTTTCGATCATGAGTTCAACTGCTCTTCCGTAATGCCGGAACTTCATTTTAGCGGACGGATATTTTACCCTTTCCGGTTTAGTGGTAAGAATTTCTTTGGATGGTTTCGGATAGGGAGCATCAACATCCAGTTTGAAATTAGAAATGATGAAAAGATGATCCCAAAGCTTATGGCGGAAATCCGTAATGTCGCGAAGCTGAGGGTTCAAACGCCCCATGATGGCAATAATTGCATGGGCAACATTATTCCGTTCTTCCTTGTTTTTTATGGTGCAGGTATATTGTACCAATTTCTGAATGTTCCTTCCGTACTCGGGAATGATGAGGTGGGGCTGTGCCGTATTGTACAATATTCCGTGCGGCTTGTCATTGCTTGCTTCTTGTTTTTTAGCCATATCAGATTTAGGATTTAGGAATAAGGAACTTTAACAGCCGATCGATCATTTGGCTCTTTCCTTTATTTCCAGTGTCGCAAAAATAGGTTTATTATTTTAATGGGCAAAGAAGAGGAGAGCAGAGGCAATAGGGGATATAAGGGTTACTTAAAATGTACTTCTTTTATTTCCTGTATTTCCCATATTTCCTTTTTACCCAAGGATCTCCAGTTTCGCGAACTTCAGCAGCAGTTGTTTCTGCCCCGCTTCTCCGAAATCCACACTTGCTTTTGAATTTGGAAACTGCCCTTCTATGTTAGTCACTTTTCCGTTGCCGAAACGATCGTGCGAGACCCTCATTCCCACCTGAAGGGTTCTCAAATGCTCCTGTGAATCACTGGTAGGTTTATATCTGGCAGCGGTTGCGTTGATGAGGTTTTGGGGAGTAACGGAGTTTGGAGTTTGGAGTTTGGAGGGGTTAGGACTGTTTTTTTTTACTCTGTACTCTGTACTCCGGACTCCTGACTTATCCTTGTATTTTATCACCGGTAAATCATCGTACGCAGGATCAACATCATTCCCGGAATTGCCATCGTCCCTGAACTGCGACCTCTTTCCGCCCATCTCCAAATATTGCGGGTCAATTTCCTCAATGAACCTGCTGGGCTCCGTGTTGATGAGCGAGCCTCGGTGAAAACGGGTTGCTGCAAAAGTGAGTGTAGACTTTTTTTCCGCCCGCGTGAGCGCAACGTAAAATAATCTTCTTTCTTCTTCCAGATCATCTCTTGAATTCATGCTGAAAGAATTCGGGAAAAGATTTTCCTCTAAGCCTACAACGAACACATGCGGAAATTCCAATCCTTTTGCCTGGTGAATCGTCATGAGTGATACATGATTTATGTTTTCGGGATCGTCTTTTTTGTCGGAGTCAGTGAGGAGAGCGATGTCGGACATGAAGACTTCGAGAGACCTCACCCCATTTGTATTTTGTGGTGAAGTTTCACGCTCCTCGTTTCCTCCTCCTTGAGGAGAGGGGTTAGGGATGAGGTTTGGAATTTCAATCGCCTTAAACCCTTCATCGCCTACAGAAAATTCTTTGAGGGCGCCAAGTAGTTCTTCAATATTCTCATAGCGGCTCACCCCCTCCGGGCTTTTATCGTTGTAAAGATCTTTGAGGATGCCTGATTTATTCGCAATGTAATTTCCCACATCGTATGCGTTGCTTTTGGGCAGCATTGCGGAGTAGCTTTTGATCATAGTAACAAAATCACCGATCTTGGTTCTGGTGCCCGAATTCATTTCCAGATTAAAGTCCCCCATGTTTTCCATTACGGTGAACAGGCTGATGTTATGGTCGTTTGCAGCCACAATTATTTTCTCGGTAGTGGTTTGGCCTATTCCGCGCGTAGGGTAATTGATCACGCGCTTCATTGCTTCCTCATCGTGAGGGTTGATGGTAAGGCGGAAGTAGGCGAGGAGGTCCTTTATTTCTTTGCGCTGGTAAAAAGAAAGTCCGCCATAAATCCGGTAGGCGATGTTCCGTTTGCGAAGCGCTTCCTCCATGGCGCGGGACTGGGCGTTTGTGCGGTAGAGAATAGCGAAATCCTTTGGATGCATCTGGCGCTGCATCATGTCCTCGAAGATCATCTGAGCCACTTTCGATCCTTCTTCATTATCCGTGAGCGCGCGCAGCACTTTTATTTTATCACCTTCATCGTTATCTGTCCAGATAAGTTTTTGGATCTGATTTTTATTTTTTACGATCAGGCTGTTTGCCGCATTCACAATGTTTTTGGTGGAGCGGTAGTTTTGTTCCAGCTTGAAGGTTCGTGTATCGGGATAATCAGATTTAAAATTGAGAATATTCTCAATGTTCGCCCCGCGGAAAGCATAAATGCTCTGTGCGTCATCGCCCACCACACAGATATTTTCAAAACGCGCTGCCAGCTGTTTGATGATCGTATACTGCGCAAAGTTGGTATCCTGATACTCATCTACCAGAATGTATTTGAATTTGTTCTGGTATTTGTAAAGCGCTTCCGGATGATCGCGTAAAAGAAGACTTGTATTGTAAAGTATATCATCAAAATCCATCGCTCCCGCCTTAAAGCAGCGTTTGCAATAGGTTGAGAAAATTTCTCCGAAGTGCAGCCTGCCTGATGCGCGGTCGCTTTCCATATAGGTGGAGTTGTGCTGATACGCATCGGCCGACAGCAGCAGGGTCTTCATGGCGGATATTCTGCCGAGGATCATCGAGGGCTTGTACATCTTATCGTCCAGCTGCATTTGCTTCACAATGTCTTTGATCAGATTTTTTGTATCTGCGGTATCGTAAATGGTAAAGTTTGCCGGGTAATTTAGTTTGTCGTGTTCATAGCGCAAAATGCGGGCGAACACCGAGTGAAAAGTGCCCATCCATAAATTCCGTGCCTCGTTATCGCCCACAAGATGGGTGATCTTTTCTTTCATCGAACGCGCGGCTTTGTTTGTAAAGGTGAGCGCAAGGATATTGAACGCATCCACCTCTTTGCTGAGCAGATGAGCAATGCGGTACGTAAGCACGCGTGTTTTCCCTGATCCTGCTCCTGCTACAATCATTACAGGGCCTTCGGTGCAGAGGACAGCGTCTTTTTGAGATTCGTTTAATTCGTTTAAATAATTATTCTTTGTCATTTTTCGTACTTCGGTGCAACAATCAGGTTGCGAATTTAAGCGATTTAATAGTAAAAATCGTTTTTGTTGAAAAGTTTACTGTCAGTTAATAGTTATACGTATAAAATTATTATCTTTGTCGTATAAAATTAAAATATCATGGATGCCAAGATCACGTTAAGTTTCGATGAGGCGGTAATTGCCAAAGCAAAAAAATATGCCGGTGATAACAACATCAGTTTATCCCGCCTGATGGAATTTTTGCTTGATAAGATTACCAGCAGGAGTTATAAATCATTGGAGGATCTTCCTGTTTCTGAGTGGGTGAACAGGGTGTCCGAGGGACAGGCAGAGTATAAAACCCGTAAAAGATCACGGAAGGAAATGAAAAATGATTTTTATCAGTTTAAAAAATGAAAGTGTTTGTTGACGCCAACGTGTTGGTTGCTGTTCTGAACAAAGAGTATCCGATGTTTTCCTATGCTTCCCGTGTGCTCAGCCTGAATGATTCTCCGAAATTTGATGTTTACACTTCCCCGGCATGCTTAGCCATCGCCCTTTACTTTTCAGAAAAGAAAAGCGGCAACGCGCTTGCCCGGAATAAAATTAAATACTTGTGTGAGCACATTCACATAGCGGATACAGACCAAAATACAGTTAACAAAGCAATTTCCAATAAAAAAGTGCATGACTTTGAAGACGGATTGGAATATTACTCTGCCACAGCATCCGGATGCAAATGCATTGTTACCGAGGATGTTGGTGATTTTTATTTTTCGGAAATGGAGGTTATGAAACCCAAGGAATTTTTGCTGAAATATCTGTCCTGAAAATTGTTTGTGTCGAAAACTTTCAGGGACAAAACAAGACAAAAATTCTCCTTCAGAATGACAAAAAATAAGATGAGTGACAAATTTATAGGCAAATGGGTTTTTCCCTCAGATGATTCCTTGCTTGAGCAAAGTGCGAGGAGGGGAGAGCGTTATAATTTCGAGAATATTGCCAACGACATCATTGACAAAGTCCACTTTGAGCCGGAGGATATAGTGATGGATCTTTGTTGTGGTAATGCGGCTCTGGCAAAATATGTTTCAAAAACCTGCAAAGAGATTCATGGGGTGGATCATTCTGAACATCTTATCAGAACGGCTAATAAAATAAAAGAGAAAGAAAGTATTTCAAACCTGCATTTATATCTTTCTGATGCGATGAACATTGATAAATTATTCCGGGAGGATTTCTTTGACAAATCATATTGCTATTTTTCTTTTCAGTATTTCAACAAGAGGAAAAGAGAACTGCTGCTCGCCCAACTTTCCAGAGTAACAAAACGAAAGGGCTGGATATTTTTGGGCGATATCCCGGACAAAACCCGTATATGGAATTTTTACGAGTCGCCCAAAAAGTTTTACCGTGAAAAAATTTCAAGAATACTTCAGTTTAAAGAAGGGGAGTGCAACCTGGGCTGGTGGATAGACCCAAAGGAGATCGTTCAATGGTGCGACAGTCACCGGCTGAACGTCTCTATCATGCCACAGGATAAAAACATGCCTCATGCACACTACCGGTTTGATGTGTTGATCAGGAACAGTAAATGACCCCCGCCCTGTCTCTCCCCCGAAGGGTGAGGGGAGTTAGGCGGCAACTTTTTTTAAACTTTCCCAGATTAATTCAGATTCGAAGCCTTTGGAAAGTAAATACATGGAAATTTTCCGGATCTTTTCTTTTTTATTTTTGCTCCTCACCTCTTTTTCTTTCTTCTTTATAAGATGTTCTATCGTCTTTTTGTATTCCCCTTCATCTATCGAATCCAGCGCGTTGTGAATGAAAGGGTCTGGAATTTTTTTCATTCTCAATTCAGCCCGCAGTTTGTTCTTACCCCATCTTTTTATTCTGAATTTCCCTGAAACAAAAAGTTTGGCAAAGCGTTCATCATTGAGGTAATCATCTTCCATCAAGGCGGCTAATACTTTTCCGGTTTCGGATTCATTCGCACCTAACTCTTTCATTTTTTGCTTTACTTCATAACTGCATCTTTCTCGGTACGCAGAAAAATGTTCTGCTTTTACAAGCAGTGCCACAAAATCCGAATTTGCATTGTTCCGGTTTTTCATAAGCAATTCCATGCAGGAGGGCAAAATTACAAAAGGACACAAAGGCATCTTTTAATTCTTCCACTTTTTTTAGAGCAGCTATATTATTATATCGAAAAAGGTTGTATCTTTATCCGCAAGACAATAGGTTTCATATAACCGAATAAAAAATGTGTGGGACCATCTGACCTTTTCGAAATTGTTCTCTTCCTGACGGATTGCTTTCTATGAACTAAACCCCAAGACTAAATTATATTTATTGTGGAGTCAAATTTTCTAACCACTGTTTTTTTGCCGCTCGCATTGGCTGTCATTATGCTGGGGCTTGGACTTTCGCTTACTGTGAATGACTTTAAGCGGG
>SCSP01000080.1 GCA_004297845.1 Bacteroidota bacterium
GGATGCCAACGCAGGACAATATTTTGAGGGAACGAACGGGCATGCCACCAGCGCGGTCACTTATGCAAAGATACATTCACAGGCATGGGATTATGTGGTTCTACAGGATAATCAGGGATATTTTGCCGGATACATAAACCAGGTAGGCGCTTCCCACATGGCGGCTAACATTCAGGTTCGTGATTCCGTAAGGGCAATTCACCCTTGCGCAAAGGTAATCTGGTTTTCAGGGTGGGCGTATTTAGGTGGAATTCCTGCTCAGATTCCGGGAGATAATACGATCAACATGAATAACCGGATTGATACCAATTACCAGTATATGCAAAATCAATACCCTTCCAAAAAAGAACTCATTGCCCCGTTCGGAAAAACATGGAACAATGCCATTCAGGCACAGCCAGCTATAGAAAATTTGCTTTATATCAGCGATGGCGTTCATCCTTCGGCAACAGGGCAATTGTCTAATGCCTCCGTATTGTACACCATGATTTTTAAACAGGATCCATCCAACATAAATTATGTTCCGGCAGGTGTTACTGCGGCAAACGCTTCTCTTTTGAAAAACCTGGCCTGGCAAACTGTGATGACACCTTACATTTACAATTCACACCAAATGCCTCAGCTAACCCCGGTGGTTACGAATAATTCAGGGGTATTATCAGTCTCGGGAACTTATTCCGCGTATCAATGGTATCTTAACAATGCTGCAATTGCAGGAGCTACCTCTTCAACCTATACACCAACTGCAAATGGCTCTTATATGGTAATTGCTACTTCAGCATCGAACAACTGCGCTCAGAACTGGTCCTTCCCGGTGGTTGTAACAGCCACAGGAATTCATGAAAACGAGAACATCGGTAATGTGGTATTGTATCCTAATCCTGTTTCCTGCGAATCTGTGATCGAATTGAAGAATACGGCATGGGAAGGATGCAGGATCGAGATTGTTAACATGGTTGGGCAGATAATGCAATCACAGCCCCTAACATCAAACAGGTATTTCATTTACAAAAATGATTTTAATCCGATAGCTATCGGATCAGGAATTTATATCTATACAATAACGGATAAATCAGGAAACAAATTTTTTGGAAAAATTAATATTCTTTAATTTTAAAAATATGAAAACTAAATCATTCTTCAACACGTTACTCATGGCAGTTCTTGTTTTGCCAACTGCCAACTGCCTATTGCCTTCTTGTTTTTCCCAAGGTACCTGGCCCTGGGCAAAACAAACCCTGGGAGGGGGAACAGGCGGTGATAAGTGCGATAACATCTGTACCGATGCGTCCGGAAATGTGTATATAACAGGGCATTTTAATTCTCCCACCATTTCTTTCGGGCCTTACACCCTCACAAATTCAAATCCTCCTCCTTATGGCGATAATTTTTATATTGCCAAGTACGATGCGAACGGCAACATTCTTTGGCTGCGTGGGCACACGGCAGGCACTGCTTATGAGGAAAAGGGAAGAAGCGTGGCCACCGATGCCGCAGGCAATGTATATGTAGCTGTAAATTACTATGATGGCTCAATTACATTTGGTTCCACCACTTATACCTCCCCGGGCCCTTCAACCTGGAACTGGAATATAGTACTTGTGAAGTACGATGCATCTGGGAATGTGCTTTGGACGAAAGGAGCCGGTGGGACGGGCGAAGATGAAGCGGGGGGAGTAGCCACCGATCCTTCGGGGAATGTATATCTTGTCGGTGGTTTCACCTCCCCCTCCATTACTTTTGGCAGCGCCACACTTACCAATCCGGGAGCAGGAGTTCTTTTTCTTATCAAGTTTGATGCTTCGGGCAATGTACTTTGGTCTGTTACCCCGGGGCAGGCTGGCGGGGCAGATGTAGCTACAGATGCTTTTGGAAATGTTTATATATGCGGAGGTTTTTCATCTTCCATTACTTTTGGATCCACCACTCTTACGCAGACAGCCTCAAGTTTTAGTCAGTCCTATATTGCCAAATACAACGGATCGGGTAATGCCCTTTGGGCAAAGCAGTCCGTACAGAATTGGAAGCTCGGTGCAAACGCCATAGCCGTTAATCCTGCCGGTACGGCCGCCTATATCGTGGGGTCTTTTCATGAGGTAAACATAGGAAATGCTGCTTCATTCGGTTCAATTACTATCTATCAAAAAAGTAATTGGGATGCTTTTTTTGTCGGGTACGATGCATCCTCCGGCAACGAACTCTGCGCGATGAGTATAGGTGAGCCGGGGAATGGGAGTGCAAATATATATGGGCACGGTGTAACCGTGGATGCTTCCGGAAATGTTTATGTATCAGGACAAGCCATTGCTAATTACATCACGTTCGGATCTTCCCCTCCATTTACTCTTTCGGGAGGTAATCAGCGTTTCTTTATGGGCGTTTTTGATACCAATTGCAATCTCATCTGTAAAGAGGGACTGGGATCAGGGGGAATGTCCCCCAACCTGGCTGCCGATGCTTCAGGAAACGTATTTGTGGGAAGCAGTTTTATCAACACGCTTGTGGTGGGATCCACCGTTTTAACAATGACCCCTCCGGATGCGGAGATTTTTGTGGCTAAATATGTAAAATGTACAAGCAGCGCCCTTGCTGTAAGCGCCACTCAAACCAATCCTGTATGCAATAATATATGTACAGGCACCGCCACTGCTGCTCCCTCAGGCGGCACAGTCCCCTATACCTACTCATGGAACACATCGCCTGCGCAAAACACGCAAACTGCTACAGGGCTTTGTGCGGGCAATTATGTCTGCACGGTTACGGATGCCAACGGAAGCGCTGCTGCCGTGCCTGTCACAATTACCCAACCCTCCGCTGTCACAACAAGCACAAATTCTACGCCTGCCGCTTGCGGAAGCAACAACGGCAGCGCCTCGGTAACTGCCAGCGGAGGAACAGGAGGTCTTACCTACAGTTGGGCGCCATCGGGTGGTAATGCATCTGCCGCCACTGGGCTTGCAGCAGGTAATTATACCTGCACAGTTACAGATGCCAACGGTTGCACCAAGACAGCCACCGTTACGGTAACTCAAACGGGAGGCCCATCAGTTTCCACCTCTTCCACACCACAAACCTGTGCAGTGGGAGGAACCGCATCGGCAAATCCTTCCGGAGGGACTTCACCTTATACCTATCAATGGTGCAACGGGCAAACCACTTCCACCGCATCAGGCCTTTCGGCAGGAAGCTGCACGGTGGTTGTTACGGACGCGAGCGGTTGTTCAACAGCCAATACAGTTACAATCACTGCGAGTGGAAATATTCCCGCGCTTGCCGCAGCAGCAACGCCTGCATCTTGCGGCAATAATAACGGTACAGCGAGCGCAACGGTTAGCGGAGGAACTTCTCCTTATACTTACAGTTGGAATCCTTCTTCGCAAACAACCTCCGCGATTACGGGATTAAGCGGAGGAAATTATACCTGCACGCTTACTGATGCCACCGGATGCACAGCAGTACAAACAATTTCTGTTCCCTCTTCCACCGCCATCACTGCAAGTGTTTCGGCAACCTCCTCAACTTGCGGTAATAATAACGGGACTGCCGCTGTGAATGCCAGCGGAGGAACATCACCTTATACTTATAGTTGGTCGTCCAGCGGATGCACCGCCTCTTTCTGCACCGGGCTTGGCGCAGGAAATTATTCTGTAACCATAACCGATGCAACCGGCTGCTCACAAACAACAGCGGTTGCTGTTACACAAACAGGCGGGCCTGTTGCCACAGTTGCAAGCAATGTTACCATTACACAAGGACAATCTGCAACACTTACCGCAGGCGGAGGAGGAACCTACCAGTGGGGCAGCGGCTCAACGCAGAATCAAATTACTGTTACTCCTTCGGCTACTACGGTGTATTGCGTGACGGTGACCGATGCCGACAACTGCTCCGATAGTGCCTGCGTTACTGTAACTGTGAAAACAGAACCAACGCCCTGCGGTGAGCTGTTTATTCCAAATGCTTTCTCTCCGAACAGTGACGGAGAGAACGAGATGGAATGTGTGTTGGGCGGCTGCATTCAAAGCATGACATTCACCATATACGACCGCTGGGGAGAGAAAGTGTTCGAAACCACTGACCCGAAAATATGCTGGGATGGAATGTATAAAGGAAAACTCATGAACACTGCCACCTTTGTTTATTACCTGCAGGCAGTATTAACCAATGGAGAACAAATTAATAAGAAGGGGAATATAAGTTTAATACGATAATGGTAAAAAAGATAAAATACAAACTATTTTCCTGTTGGTTATTTATTGCCTGTTGCTTATTGCCAACCGGATGTTTGCTTGCGCAGGGCACCTGGGTTCAAAAGGCATCCCTGCCTGCTTCGGGACGATTAACAGCGGTTGCTTTTTCAATCGGGACTAAAGGATACTTAGGTTTGGGATATGGCGGAGGATACCATTCCGATTTCTGGGAATATGACCCCGTTTCAGACAGTTGGACTCAGAAGGCAAACTTTGGAGGGGGCGCGCATAATTTTTCGGTTGGATTTTCCATAGGAACAAAAGGGTATGTTGGAACAGGAACAGATGTAAGCAATAACACGGTAGATGATTTTTGGGAATACGACCCGGGCTCAAATCTTTGGACTCAAAAAGCAAATGTGGGTGGCGGCCCCCGTGTTTGCGCGGCCGGATTCTCTGTGGGAGGATATGGATTTATTGGAACAGGGCAGGATATTACCTCCTCATATATGCAGGATTTGTGGAGATATGACCCAACAAGTAACAGTTGGACACAGATGAACAACTTTCTTGGCCCCGCACGCTCTGATATTGACCGGGCGGTTTTTGTTATAGGGAATAAAGCGTATTGGGGCAGCGGAATGGCATCGGCTCTGTACAATGATCTATGGGAGTATGATTACGCCACTAACAGCTGGGTGCAAAAGGCCACTCTGCCTGCGTCTGGAAGAAGGGGTGCCGTGGGCTTTTCAGTTTGCAATAAGGGGTTTATTGGCTGTGGCACGAATGATCTTTTAGCTACAGATTATAATGATTTTTGGATGTATGACCCGGTTGCAAATTCCTGGAGCGTGGTTACACCATTTCCCGGAGGACCAAGGCTTGATTTGCCTTCCTGTGTGATCAATAACAAAGCTTACATCGGAACGGGAGCTCACAACACATTCCCCGGCTACCTGACTTATAAAGATTGGTGGGAATTTACAATTAACACCGGCAATACCTGGACTACCAATACCACCATTTGCTCCGGAAACTCCGCAACGCTTACCGCTACAAGCGGCAGCAGTTACTCCTGGAACAACGGGCAGACCACATCATCCATAGTAGTTACCCCATCGGCCAGCACTACATATACAGTAATCAGCATAGGCGCTTGCGGTGCCGATACGGGATATGCATCGGTAACACTTGCTTCGTCCATTACGGCAAGCATTTCGCCCAATATTACAATTTGCTCAGGTCAAACCGCCACGCTTTCCGCTTCCGGAGGCGCGCCCTATTTATGGAGTACGGGAGCAGGCACAAGCAGTATAACCGTTTCGCCAACTGCCACTTCAAGCTATTCTGTAGTTGTGGGCAGCGGAAGTTGTTCGGATACAGCATCTGCAATAGTGACTGTAGTGCCGCTTGCGGTCACTGCGGGACCTAACAGCACAATATGTGTCGGGCAAACTGTAACGCTCTCCGCTTCTGGAGGGAACAGTTATTCCTGGAATAATGGAAGTACTGCTTCCGCGATTAATGTTTCTCCTTCGGCAACAACCAATTATTCTGTTGCCGTTTCAAACGGGTCTTGTTCTGGTACGGCTGTTGTAACGGTTGTTGTTTCTCCTCCTCCTGTTGCTTCTGTCCAGGGAACAACGATCTGTTCCGGGCAAACCACCACGCTTACCGCGAGTGGTGGCGGGAATTATAGTTGGACCAATGGAAGTACAACAAATCCTCTCATAATTTCTCCGACAACAAATACAACTTACTCTGTTATTGTTTCTATTGGAAATTGTGCTGATACAGCGTCCGCAATAGTTACAGTAAATCCCTCTCCATCGGTTTCCGTTTCAGGCAATACCACGCTTTGCGTTGGAGATATTGCCACGCTCACGGCTTCAGGCGGCAATAATTATACATGGAGCAATGGAGCCACTACGTCCTCCATCACTGCTACCGCCACTGCCACTGCCACTTATTCAGTTACCTCATCAAACGGCTCATGCACAAGCGCAACTTCAATCACCGTTGTTGTTTCTCCTCCTCCCATCGCTTGGGCTAACGGAACAACCATTTGCGCTGGACAAAGCGCCATACTTACTGCAAGCGGTGGAGGAAATTACAGTTGGAACAATGGAGGCACAACAAATCCGCTTATTGTTTCTCCAACTGCAAATACAACCTATTCTGTTATTGTATCCATCGGTTCCTGTTCAGATACCGCTACTGCAACCGTTACTGTAAATCCAAGCCCAGCGGCTTCAGCGTGGAGCAATATTACCATCACACAAGGACAAAGCACAACACTTGCAGCAAGCGGAGGGGGAACCTATTTGTGGAGTAACGGCTCAACACAAAATTCAATCACAGTTTCTCCTCTGGTAACAACCATCTATTGCGTTACCGTAACTCAAAACAACTGTTCGGACACCGCTTGTGTAACCGTAACGGTCGAACCCATTTTTTGCGGGTATGCCAGTGACCAGTTGTTTGTTCCCGATGCTTTCTCTCCGAACAATGATACAAAGAATGATGAACTGGGAGTGTACTATCCCAATCCAGACTGCATCAAAGAATTTATATTGATTATTTATGACCGATGGGGCGAAAGGGTCTTTGAAGCAAGCAGCATTATTTCCACATGGGACGGCATCTATAACGGCAAACTGATGAACACGGCCGTATTCGTTTATTTCCTCGAAGCAACCTTAACCAGCGGTGAAAAAATAAGTAAGAAAGGGAATATAAGTTTGATTAGATAGCCTGTTTTAATTCGCTTCAAGAATTTATTCGCACTATATTTTTACCTTTGTGCGTACTTCTTAAATTAATCATACCTGTCATGAAAAAAATAAATTATTTTTTAGCAGCCTCTTTCGGATTATTGGTTGCTCTTGAGGGCAAGACGCAAAACAACAATGTGGGTATCGGAACGCTGACTCCGAATTCCTCCGCAATGTTGGATGTTGTTTCAACTACAAAAGGTGTTTTGGTTCCGCGCGTCAACACTGTGCAGATGAACGCCATTGCAACTCCTTCCAACGGATTGATGGTTTATAATACGGACTCGTTATGTTTCTGCTATTATAAATCAACAGCGTGGAAATCTCTTTGCGGGGGCGCAGGAGGCGGAACCGGAACAGGTCCCACAGGTCCCACAGGTCCTACGGGCCCTGCAGGAGCCAATGGCACAACAGGTCCCACCGGGACAGGTTCAGGATCACCGGGGCCAACAGGAGCGATGGGCGCCACAGGTCCAACCGGACCCCTTGGCTGCGCTTCGGCAAATTATATTATTAAATCCAACGGTACATCAGCCACCTGTACAACAGCGCCAATTTTTGAAACGACCGGTGGCATTGTCGGCATCGGAACAACAACGCCTGATGTTTCCGCTTTGTTAGAGGTAAACTCCGGCAACAAAGGAATGCTCATTCCGCGGGTGGCATTAACCGGAATAAACGATGCGGTTACCATTGCTCTTCCGGCAAACAGTTTGCTGGTGTTTAATCCCGGAACAGGCGGACTTGCTCCTGCCGGCTACTATTATAACAGCGGAACATCTGCTTTGCCTGTCTGGACGCAGCTTGCGGCAGCCGTAAGCGGTGGTAATGCATGGCTCCTTCTTGGCAATGCAGGTACGAATGCAGCAGTAAATTTTATGGGCACCACCGACAATCAGGATGTTATTTTCAAACGAAATAATGTACGGGCAGGCTTGCTTAGTTATGCACCGGGTAATACCTCTTGGGGAACAGGGGCGCTGAATCCGGCTAACACCGGAAGCGGCAATACGGCCAGCGGAGTAAACGCGCTTTTTTCCAATACCACCGGATTCGAAAATACTGCCAATGGAATGCAGGCGCTTTATTCCAATACCACCGGAAGAAGCAATACCTCTGTCGGATGGAACGCGCTTTATTCCAACACTGCAGGGGATAACAGTGTCGCCACCGGAGTGAATGCGCTTTTTTCCAACACCACGGGAAGCAACAATACCGCCACCGGAACGAACGCGCTTCGTTACAATACTACCGGAGTTAACAACACCGCCACCGGAATGAACACGCTTGTATTCAATACCACTGGAGGTTCCAATACCGCTACCGGAAACAACGCACTTTATAATAACACCACCGGAAATTTTAATACCGCCACCGGATTGCAGGCGCTTAATTTCAACACTGCCGGATATAACAATACCGCGAATGGAGTGAATGCTCTTTATAATAACTCCACCGGATATTATAATACTGCCGTGGGGGCGGTTTCACTTTATTCCAACACCACAGGAGCCAATAATGTGGCTATTGGAAATGAGGCGCTTTATTTCAACTCCATAGGAAATTACAATATTGCAAGCGGGAAATGGGCGCTTTATTACAACACCTCCGGAAATAACAACATAGCTTCCGGATACACCGCGCTTTATTCCAACACTACCGGAAGCGATAACACCGCCACCGGGCACATGGCGATGCATGACAACACCACGGGCTATAACAATACCGCCACCGGAAATAAAGCGCTTCAAAGCAACACCACGGGAAGCAATAATACCGCCACCGGAATGTATTCGCTTTTTTTAAACACTACCGGATATCAAAATGTGGCCAACGGATGGCAGGCGCTTTATGTAAACACCACCGGATACGACAATACTGCCGATGGACACATGGCGCTTAATTTTAATACCACAGGACGCGAAAACACAGCCATCGGAAGTGCAGCCCTTTTAGGCAACACTACCGGAATGGGCAATACCTGCATTGGATTTCGATCGCTTAATTTTAACAGCACCGGGAGCCGCAATACCGCCACCGGCTACCAGGCGCTTTATAACACCACTGCGGATTTCAATACTGCCACCGGATTTAATTCGCTTCAAAGCAATACCACAGGAACGTATAATACCGCCCTGGGATATAATGCCTTTAACACCGGGGCAGCGTATTCCAATTCAACCGCGTTAGGGGCGAATACCGCCATCACCGCAAGCAACAAAATTCGGCTGGGCGATGCGGCAGTAACTGTTATTGAAGGGCAAGTAGCATATACTTTTCCATCGGATGGAAGATTCAAAAATAATGTGAGCGAAGAAATAAAAGGGTTGGATTTCATCAAGCGTCTGCGCCCTGTGCTGTATAATTTTGATACCCGTAAGTTTGATGAATTCCTGATGAAGACAATGCCGGATAGTTTAAGAAAAACGATCATGAGTAAAAAGGACTACCGCGAATCATCCTCCATCCGCCAGAGCGGCTTCATCGCGCAGGAAGTGGAGCAGGCGATGAAAGAAAGTGGATATGATTTTAACGGAGTGCACAAGCCAGCCAATGAAGGCGATAATTACAGTGTTGCTTACTCGCTTTTTACCGTGCCTTTGGTAAAAGCAGTTCAGGAGCAGCAGGAGATAATTAAGGATTTAGGATTAGGGATTAAGGATTTGAAAACATCAAACAATGATTTGCAGTCAATAATAGGCAAACTACAAACCACGAACGACAAACAACAAACCGAAATCCTTACTCTTAAATCCTTACTTTTTAATCAGCAAACTGAAACAGAAAAGATAAAAGAGTATCTGCAAATAAGCGGGAAGAAATAAGTAAATTTATTAGCATTATAAATTATTTCTGTATAATGATCTTTTCATTGAGTATGGCATCGCCTGTTTTTCCACCAGAGGTGGATTCGCCTATGGCGGATATCTGCATGAAATAAACACCATCAGGCAAATCAAGATTAAGGATTTGGGATTCAGGATTCAGGATTTTTTCGGAATGCACTTTTTCTCCAAACACATTATACAAATCCAAGTTATAAATCCCTAATCCTAAATCCCCAATCCTAAATTCTCCGATGGAAGGATTAGGCCATATAGCTGCTTGCAGCGCATCTGTATTAAGAGGAGCTATGCCGGTAGCTGTGCAGCCAGGATCCACCGGAACAGTAAGAGTACCCATGCCGGTACATCCCGCAGCATCGGTTATCATTACGGAATAGGTAGTGGTAATGCCGGGAGCCGCTACTATATTAGCGCCTGTAGCTCCTGTGTTCCATGAATAGGTTGTGCCGCCCGATGCGGAGATAAACACATTCTGGCCTACACAAACCGTGCTGCTTGGATCGGAGGAAATGACTGCTGTGACGATGCAACTTACTGAATTGGGGGCGTATTCCCATAAATCATCAAGATGATTTTTGTAATTTCCGGAAACATGCAGTTCTCCGGTGCCTATATATCCTTTATTGCCAACGGAAAAACCAACTGCGTCCTGTCTGCCTGATCCGCTAAAAATCGCCCTCTGTGTCCAGCTATTACCTGCCTGGTTCCATTCCCATAAATCCTTGGGGAACATCGGACCGGTATTGCTGGGGGTGTTTGGTCCTGCATATCCAACACCAATATATCCGGAACTACCAATGGAAAAGCCAACTGCGCTGTATCTTCCTACACCGCCCAAATTCGCTTTCTGAGTCCATACATTGCTTGCCTGATCCCATTCCCAAAAATCCTGCATGAACTGGGTGCCTCCGGTCCCTGTTCCTATATATCCTTTGTTGCCGATGGAAAAGCCAACCGCATCGCTTCTTACCATTCCTCCAAAATTGCCTTTCTGTGTCCATGTATCGCTTGCCTGATCCCATTCCCAAAAATTGCCGAGGGAAGTGAAGCTCATATCTGAACCTGTTCCAATATATCCTTTGGCGCCAATTGAAAAACCAACAGCCCTCATTACTGCGCCTCCGCCAAAGTCGGTTTTCTGCATCCAACTATTAGCAGATGGATCGTACTCCCAAAAATCCTGATAACCGGTAACTGGTGATCCTCCACTTGTTCCTGTGCCAATGTATCCTTTGGCGCCAATTGAAAAACCTACGGCATCTTGTCTTACTCCGCCTCCAAAATTTGCTTTTTGGGTCCATACATTGGTTGCCGGATCCAATTCCCAAAAATCCTTTTCTGCCACCCATGTGTTGACATCGTATCCCGTTCCAAGATATCCTTTTGTGCCGATGGAAAAACCAACAGCCCTGCATCTTGCCGTTCCGCCAAAATCCGCTTTCTGCACCCAGGTATTTTGTGAAAATGCCGCGGAAAAAGAGAGAAGAAAGAAAGCGGCTGTTAAAAGCTGCGCGAGGGTTGATTTGTTTTTCATTTTGTTGGTTTAGCCACGAATTTCACCAATTACCGCTAATTTGTACTTAGTGCAAATTCGTGTAATTCGTGGCGGTTAGTTGTTGTTTATACTGTTTATGAAAATTTTTGTTGCACATTCAACATGATTATTTCTGTATAATGATCTTTTTATTGATTGCCGAATTGCCTTCTCCGCCTATGGCGGATATCTGCAAGAAATAAACACCGTCAGGCAAATCAAGATTAAGGATTTGGGATTCGGGATTCAGGATTTTACCGGAATGCACTTTTTCTCCAAACACATTATACAAATCCAAGTTATAAATCCCTAATCCTAAATCCCCAATCCTAAATTCTCCG
>SCSP01000081.1 GCA_004297845.1 Bacteroidota bacterium
CAAAAAGCCGATGTTGGCATATCAACAAGATATCGCGCAGTTGGATTTTCCATTGGTACAAAAGGGTATATCGGAGCAGGAAACGATGGCAATAATACCACTGCTCAAAAGGATTTCTGGGAATATGATCCTTCAACAAATATATGGACACAGAAAGCAGATTATGGCGGAGGCAGAAGATATGGTCCTGTTGGTTTTTCCATTGGCGCCAAAGGTTATGTCGGCACCGGAAGTGACATTAATTACGCTAGTCAACAGGATTTTTGGGAATATAACCCTTCAACAAATACATGGACACAAAAAGCAAACTTTGCAGGAACACCAAGAAGAAGTGCAGTCGCCTTTTCCATCGGCACAAAAGGGTACATCGGAACAGGAGACGATGGTAATAATGTTCAACAGGATTTTTGGGAATATGATTTGGGCGCAGATACATGGACACAAAAAGCAAACTTTGCAGGAACAGCAAGAACTTCTGCTGTTGGATTTTCTATTGGAAATAAAGGGTACATAGGCACAGGGGCGGATAAAAATAGCACGCCTCTGAAGGATTTTTGGGCTTGGGACCAGATAACAAATACCTGGACACAAAAACCGGATTATGCCGGTGGTCCGGTACGAGACGATGTTGGTTTTTCCATTGGTAATTATGGATATATAGGAACGGGAGCCTCCGATGCCAGCAGCAAGTATACTTTTCAAAACGATTTTTGGGAATTTCACGACAGCACCGCTTGTTCAGTTACTGCCGTGATATCCTCCGATCCAAGCAGCACGGTTTGCGTAGGTCAGAATGTTTTTATCTCCGCATCGGGCGGCACAACCTATTCATGGAACACAGGCGCTACGGCTGCTAATATAGTGGCTGCTCCCATTGTTACCACTACGTATTCTGTAATGATAACCGATGCTGCGGGATGCACCGGCATAGGTGCTCTTACAGTTCCGGTGAATCTTGGCTGCACAGCTACCGGCATTTCTCAGTTTAACGCGAACGCGCTTCAGGTGGAAGTGTGGCCCAATCCTTCTAACGGGGAATTTACGATTAAGGATTCAGGATTAAGGATTTATAATTTGGATTTGTATAATGTGATAGGCGAAAAAGTGCATTCTGATAAAATCCTGAATCCTGAATCCCAAATCCTGAATCTTGATTTACCCGATGGCGTTTATTTTCTGCGGATATCCGCCATAGGCGGAGAAGGCGCTGCGGTGATCAATAAAAAGATCATCATACGGAAATAGTATTATGGACGAGCAGTTTTTTTTAATAATGTCCATGGCAGCTGAAAATAATAACAGAATGGGGTTCTACCCGATATACCAGACGATGTTCTTGTGTAATTCTGCGACTCCAGTATCCTTTATATCCAAATCTGAGAGGTTCAGGTTTGCCTATACCTTTAAAAGGATTTTTCCTGATGTCATTAAGCAATTCCCGTATCCGATTAAAGGTTTTAATATCCCGTGCAGCCCATTCATTGTATTGCCTGAGAGCATCGGAATGGAATCGGAGTACCCTCATCCTTTGTGTTTAGAAGCGAGTTTGTCAGAATATTTTTCAAATTCTTCTGCGGTAAACGAAATCACATTTTTCCCATCTTCCACATCTTTTATCGCTTTGTTAATGCGTTTCCAATATGCGGAGCGGCTTTCAGAAGAAAAAATTGTGTCGGCTGTTGTAGCAGTGTTCACTATGATTTCAAGTCCTGCCGCATCTTTAAAAAGCGATTTTAGAGCTTGCAGAAAATGGCTGTTTAATTCGCTGGGCTTAATGCGTAATACGGTTTGCATGATAAAATATTTTTGACCGAAGATAAACAATTTTAAAATATCAACAATGGATTTGGAGATTTACAATGTAATGGGGGAAAAGAAAATTTAAAAACCAAAATGAAAAACCAAAATCACACCCCACCTAAATCCTCCCCGAAGGGGAGGACTTGTAGTACTACATCTCTCCCCCTTCGGGGGAGTTGGAGGGGGTGTTTCCTCCTCCT
>SCSP01000082.1 GCA_004297845.1 Bacteroidota bacterium
ACCAAGGAAGATGCGACGGTTTTAGCGCAAAAATTTGGTTTTTCAGGAGAGCCTAGGAAGGAAGGCTTCGATCCACCAGCCTATTATGCATTTACTTGGGACAATAATAAGGAGTTTTTCCAAGTAAGCGGCGGCTCAGGGACTGGTGGTTTTGAATATTACATTAAAGGCCAGGCATTAAATGGCAAGGCGCCGTCCGACAATGAAGCAATTGATAAAGCGAGGACATACTTAATGCAAAAAGGCATTATTGATGACTCATATGTTGCTTCCGGCATTCTCTATAACGTTAGTAGTGTTGAAAAAAGATCAGGGTTTAACGAGGACCATAAACAAGTTTATTTTAGAAAAAAATTGGAAGGGTATCCTGTTTACGATTGGACAAAAGGTGAGGGATCTCCGATAACGGATAAGCTAGATATCTGGGTTGGTGTAGATGGACGAATTATTTATGTTGCAAACGAGAGTTATTGGACAACTGTAGAGTTGAATAACAAAGCAGATTATTCGGTAAGGGAACCATCCAGCGTATTTGAAGACATCAAGAATGGAAAAGGGAAGTTAGCATGGATAGATTATGACGCTATTAATATAGCTAGCGGTGGACATGGACCAAGCGCTCCTGTCGGAAATTTTACACTTCATGGAAAATTAACAAATGTTGTTGTCGAAGATGTCCAGTTGGCATACTATCATGAAGCAAAAGGTGTTGATGAACCCGAGTATTATCAGCCGATCTACCTGTTTAAGGCTCAGGCAACACTCGATTGGAAGGATGATTATGCGGTAAGCTATGAAGGCGACAAATTCATACAGGGAAAAAGAACTTCAGTGACTATGGTTGCTCCCGCTATATCTGATAATTATTTTTTTGAAACTCCGGTTACCTTAACAGGTGATTCAGGAAATACTTCTCTGACGTTAACGCCAAGTCCAATTGCTTCACCTACAAGTCAACCGGGCAAACAGACATTTCTTCTTAAACTAGGCGTCACTAAAGATCTTGATGACCCAAAGAGGAGTGTGTATCTAGATTGGTCAGAGGTTCCGGGAACTATTAAGTATAATGTTTATTTAAAAATTGCCGGAGATAAAGATTATAATCAAACACCTATAGATGCTACAGGGTTTCTTTCGGATAACATAGGAGTTAATAAATATATTAGTTATTACTTTAAAGTTCAGGCTTGCAGCAGTGTTGATAATTGCATTGAATCAAATGAGGTATTTCTGCCTCAAGAACAAAAACAAACAACATTTCTCCTTAAGCTTGGTGTGACTACTCCACAGCAGGATCCCAAAGTGAACGTCTTCTTGAATTGGTCAGAGGTTCCCGGAACGGTAAAATATAACATTTATTTGAGAAATTCACAATCAGAAGAATACAACGCTGCTCTTGCAAGCACGGGAAGCCCCGGCTATACGGCCGGAGTTAACATACACAATGATAATTATTTTATAGTAAAAGCTTGTAGTAGCGCCGATAGTTGCATTTCTTCAAACGAAGTATTTTTTCCTAAGCAATAATAATTTCATAATTTTCGGGGACAGCTAAGGATATAGTCCGTATCTATTTGTTCGGATTGACAGGGGAAAATGTTTAATGCTATTCTAGGTTCATATGGATATTGCGCAAATTGCTTTATTTATCGTGATCATTATTTTGGCGATTGTATTTGTAGCGCTTGGGGTTCAGGTGTTTTTCATTCTGCGCGATTTTCGTAAAACAGTTTTCAAAGCAAATAAAGTTTTGGATAATACGAATACCATAACCCAGAGCGTTTCTGCTCCCCTCTCTTCCTTGTCATCCATCGCATCGGGGATAAAAGCAGGCGCGTCTTTTGTCAGCCTTTTTAGAAAAATTATTTCAGGCGGCAAGAAAAAACATAAGGAGATTGACAATGGAAAACAATAATAAACCAACCAATAATTTTTTCAGCGGGTTTTTGCTGGGCGCT
>SCSP01000083.1 GCA_004297845.1 Bacteroidota bacterium
CGGGAAAATCCACCCTGCTGAAGATCATTGCAGGAAAAGACACCAATTATCAGGGAGAAATTCACCGTTCGCCCGGCTACAACATCGGCATGCTGGACCAGGAACCGGAGCTGGATAATAAAAAAACAGTACTCGAAGTGGTGCGGGAAGGAGCGCAGGAGCATGTGAACATCCTCAAAGAATATGAGGAAGTGAATGAAAAGTTTTCAGATCCTAAATATTCCGATCCGGATGCCATGCAGAAACTTATTGACAAGCAAGCCCGCCTTAACGATCTTATTGAAAAGCATGATCTCTGGAATCTTGATAACCGTCTGGAGCAAGCCATGGAAGCGTTGCGCTGTCCGGAGAGCGATGCGCCAGTGAAGAACCTTTCGGGAGGAGAACGCAGAAGGGTTGCGCTATGCAGATTATTGATTCAGGAACCGGAAATTCTTTTGCTCGATGAGCCAACGAACCATCTGGATGCCGAGTCAGTAGAGTGGCTTGAGCTGCATTTGAAAAATTATAAAGGAACTGTTATCGCAGTAACGCACGATCGGTATTTCCTTGACAATGTTGCAGGATGGATTCTTGAACTTGACCGGGGAGAAGGAATTCCCTGGAAAGGCAATTATTCTTCCTGGCTGGAGCAGAAAGCAAAACGTTTGCAGCAGGAAGAGAAGTCAGAAAGCAAACGTCAGAAATACCTGAAACGCGAGCTGGAATGGGTACAGAGAGGAACGAAAGGCCGTCAGGCGCAGCAAAAAGCCCGTCTGCAGAACTATGAAAAGATGGCAGGTGAGGATATTAAATCCAAAGAGGAAAAGCTGGAAATATTTATTCCGAACGGCCCGCGACTTGGCAAAGATGTGATCGAAGCGGTGAATGTTTCCAAAGCATTCGGAGATAAATTGCTATATGAGAATTTAAATTTTAAACTTCCTCCTGCGGGCATTGTTGGTATTATCGGTCCCAACGGTTCCGGTAAGACCACCATTTTCCGTATGATCATGAAACAGGAAAAACCGGATAAGGGAAAATTCAATATCGGAGAAACTGTAAAAATTGGCTACGTGGATCAGGCGCATACGGATATTGATCCTAACAAAACATTGTACGAAGTGATCAGCGGAGGCTTGGATAATATTTTACTGGGAGGAAAGCCCATGAACTCCCGCGCCTACATTTCCCGCTTTAACTTTGGCGGAACCGACCAGAGTAAAAAATGCGGAGTGCTTTCAGGCGGTGAACGTAATCGTTTGCATTTGGCAATAACATTGAAATCTGAAGGAAATGTTCTTTTGCTCGATGAGCCTACGAATGATCTGGATGTGAACACGCTCCGTGCATTGGAGGAAGGTCTGGAAAATTTTTCCGGCTGTGCCGTTATCATTTCACATGATCGCTGGTTCCTGGACCGTGTGTGTACGCACATTTTAGCCTTTGAAGGAGATTCAAGCGTATATTGGTTCGAAGGAGGCTATTCTGAGTACGAAGAGAACAGAAAGATGAGATTGGGTGATGCCACTCCAAGAAGAGTTAGGTATAAGAAATTAGTAGTATAAAGCCCATCCCAACCTTCCCGAAGGGAAGGAGGTAGTACTACAAGTCCTTCCCTTTGGGAAGGATTTAGGATGGGCCAAGAATATGAAACCAAGTATCCCCAAAGGCACCCGCGATTTTTCACCCCTTGAAATGGTGAGGCGAAATTTTATTTTCAAGACCATACGCGAGGTATTCGAAAAATACGGCTATCAGCCTATTGAGACTCCTGCGATGGAGAATATGGAGACATTGACTGGGAAGTATGGAGATGAGGGAGATAGATTAATTTTTCGGATTTTGAATTCGGGAAATTTTTTGAACGATTTTAGGCAGGAACAAGCTCTTAAAGATATAGCTAATCCTCATAATATAAATGAATCGGATACATTTGCTAAGTTGGATTTTAATAATTCAGAAAAATACTTATCAAGAATTTCTGAAAAAGCTCTTCGTTATGATCTGACTGTTCCTTTCGCCCGCTATGTTGTCCAGCACCAGAACGAAATTACTTTTCCCTTCAAGCGTTACCAAATTCAACCCGTTTGGAGAGCAGACCGCCCCCAAAAGGGCCGCTACAGAGAATTTTACCAATGTGACGCGGACGTAATTGGAAGCGATTCGCTTTTGAATGAAGTTGAATTGGCTCAAATTATCAATGACGTTTATTCCAAACTTGGAATTTCTGTTACAATAAAAATTAATAATCGTAAAATATTACAAGGGATAGCTGAATACGTAGGTGAACCAAATAAGATGATTGATATTGCTATAGCGATAGATAAATTAGATAAAGTTGGAATTGATGGAGTAATTGAGGAATTAAGTATAAAAGGATTCTCCAGTGAAAAGAGTCGTTTGATAACTGAAATAGTTTTTCAGAGATATGCTCAGAAGTCGGCTATAGATTTTTTTGGAAATATGCCTTCGGATATTAAGGAAATGTATAAAGAGAATCCGCTAATTTTAAAAGGGTTTGAAGAGTTGAGATATATTGTTAATAGCATAAATAAATTAGAATCTTTTGACTCAAAAATTCAGTTTGACTTGTCTCTCGCCCGCGGACTCAACTATTACACGGGCGCCATCTTCGAAGTAAAAGCCAACGATGTCCAGATTGGCAGCGTCTGCGGTGGCGGTCGTTACGATGATCTTACTGGAATTTTTGGTTTGCCTAATGTTTCGGGAGTAGGAATCTCCTTTGGTATCGACCGGATATTTGATGTGATGAATGAGTTGAAGTTGTTTGAGAAACTCGAACTCCCTGTTTCCACAACAAAAGTGATGTTGGCGCATTTTGGAGAAGATGAAAGGAATTATTGCATTGGAGTTGCTTCTCAATTGCGTGCTGCAGGCATCAATACGGAGATATATCCCGATGTCACCAAGAAGATTGCTAAGCAGTTTGATTATGCGAACAAAAAGCAGATTCCGTTTGTGATTGTGGTAGGAGGAGATGAAATGAAAACTGGAGAACTGACTTTGAAGAATATGGCAACAGGAGAACAAACCAAAATGAAGACGGAGGAGATAGTAAAAAAGCTGCAGCCTTAACCGCAAAGGCGCTAAGACGCGAAGAAATGACAAAGGAAGAGTACGAACGTTTAGCTAAGGAAATTGTGGATGCCTGCATTACGATCCACAAGATAATGGGGCCTGGTCTTTTAGAATCTGTTTATGAATTATGTTTGATGAAGGAGTTTGAACTAAGGGGTATTAAAGCAAGGAATCAGGTAATACTTCCTCTCGTTTATAAGGGATTTGAATTATCCAAGGAATTTAAAGTTGACATTTTGGTTGAGGATGAAATTGTATTGGAATTGAAATCGGCAGAAGCGATGATTCCTGTATTTGAAGCCCAGATCATTTCATATTTGAAACTAGCGGATAAAAAGTTAGGGTTTCTTGTTAATTTCAATGTTTCCTTAATGAAGAACGGTATAAAGCGTTTTGTAAATAATTATTAATCTTTGCGCCTTCGCGTCTTAGCGGTAAAAAATGAGTACTCACAAAATAACACCCGAACAGATACTCAACCTCAAAACCATTGAGGCAATTCTCAATGAGAAGCAAACGCTTACGCTGAGTCCTGAGGCAAAGAAGAAGATCGTTAAGTGCAGAAATTATCTTGACAAGAAATTATCTGCTCCCTTTAGGGCCGGGGCTCCACCCATTTACGGCATTAACACAGGTTTTGGTTCGCTATATAATAAATCCATTCCTGATAAAGACCTTGAGAAGTTGCAGGAGAACCTGGTAATGTCGCACGCCTGCGGAGTAGGTGAGGAGGTGCCCCAGGAAATTGTGAAGCTGATGCTTCTGCTCAAGATACAGGGGCTTTCATACGGCTATTCAGGTGTTTCAGTTGATCTTGTGGATAGTTTATTAGTACTTTATAATCATGATGTTATACCTGTTATCTATACACAAGGTTCACTTGGTGCTTCGGGCGATTTGGCTCCGCTGGCGCATCTCTCACTTCCGCTAATCGGCAAGGGTGAAGTTTACTTTGAAGGAAAGAAACAGAGCGCAGAGTCCGTCCTGAAAAAACTAAAACTTGCTCCGCTTAAATTCAAGTCAAAGGAAGCGCTTGCCCTGCTGAACGGAACCCAATTCATGAGTGCGTATGCAGTTTGGTGCTTACTCAACGCCAACAGGCTGATGCAGGCGTCTAACATGATATCAGCCATCTCTTTGGAAGCGTTTGACGGTCGTGCAGAACCTTTTGATACGTTGATTCATTCCATCCGTTCACATACCAGGCAGGTATTTGTCGCGAAGGAGATACGCGACCTGCTGGAAGGCAGCACAATCATCACACAAAAGAAACAGCATGTTCAGGATCCGTATTCGTTCCGATGCATACCTCAGGTGCACGGAGCATCCTGGGACGCAATTGATTTTTTCCAGCATACTGTTCTCACGGAAATCAATTCCGTTACCGATAATCCTACTATTTTTCCGGAGGCAGACAAGATAATTTCGGGAGGTAACTTTCACGGACAACCGTTGGCTATAGGATTTGACCTTCTTGCTATCGCTTTGTCGGAACTCGGAAACATCTCTGAGCGCAGGATATATCAATTAATTTCCGGTCAAAGAGGATTGCCTCCCTTCCTGGTTGCAAACCCCGGTTTGAATTCAGGATTTATGATTCCTCAATACACGGCTGCAAGCATTGTGTCTCAGAATAAACAGCTTTGTACACCGGCTTCGGTAGATTCTATCGTTTCTTCCAACGGACAGGAAGATCACGTTAGCATGGGTGCGAATGGGGCAACCAAATGCTTTAAAGTGGTGGAGAACCTGGAACGTATTCTTGCGATTGAACTTTTTACGGCTACACAGGGACTCGAGTTCAGAAGACAGATCCCCTCCAACTCCCCCCCAGGGGGAGAGAAGGGGCGCGTTGGCAAACTCATATCGTCCCCGACAATCGAAAGAATTATTTCGAATTACAGGAAAGTTGTGAAGTTTATCACGGAAGACAAGGTGATGTATGAAGAGATTAACAAGTCCGTTGATTTTTTACGAAATCAGAATTCCTCCCTTTAGGGTTGGGGCATATCCTACTTCGTTTTCATCTGCTCATCCGCCTTTTTCTGTTCTGAAATCCTGAACTTGAGGGTATTCACATATTGTGCAGCCGCTGATTTTTGCCCTCGGTCGTAAGATTTTTTTGCCCATTCCAACGCCAGATCAAGGTTGCCTTCTCTTTCACAGGCTACTGCCATATTGTAATTGGCGTGCCAGGCAATTTTCTTATCGCTGTTCAAAGATTCTTTTTTCCATATTTCCATTGCTCCTTTCCAATCGTTGATCTGCCTTGCCTTTTTTCCGGCAACTTTCATGTTGTCGCTCCCGCGCGTATAGAAATATCGAGAGACTGTGATCCATTGGGGAGATATCCTGAATCCGTACGTTGTTCCTGCCTGATGTCCGGTCTTTTTGATGCACTCGCGTTTATTGGGTAGTGCTGCCGTTGCATTTTCGGGTGTTGTGCCCTTGGAATCAAAAGTCAGGAAGTCGGAAAACCGGAATTCATCCACTATCCTTTTCTCTTTGGGATAATAAACTCTCCAGCCCGTTTTCACCTCCATCTGTGCGTGGCTGTAAAATTCGGTAACGGTGGCAGGCAATCCTTCCTTATCCTTTATCTGCACCTGTTTTGAATCTCCTGTTATCCTGGAATCAGAATCAAACGCTTCCAAGACGATGATGGCTTCGGAGTTATTCTGCTGGCATAGCTTTTCTACTTCGGCCCAGGAGAGGGGCGGTGCAAATATTTCCACACCTGAACCTTTGTATTCAACCGATGTCTGGTTTATCGTGTAGCGGGGGGTGCGTTGCATGATCTGCATCAATCCTCCGAGGCAATTGTCAGCTCCTTCTCGATCGGCAAATAACCCTTCACCGGTGATAACTCCTTCGATAATATTCCAGGCCTGGTTCTTTTTTGCAGGTTTAGTACGATTTACCAGTGTGAATTTTTCTATTTCCTGAGGAAGGGTTACGTCTGCGGGCTTTAACATTTGCAGATGAATAGAGGAGGTACAACTTGCAAATGTGGATGCTGTAATAAGAAGAATAAAGAATTGTTTCATATCATTTGTTTTTTATAGTAAATCCAAAAATTATGCCAAATCACAACGCGAATATACGAATAGGGAAAAATTTAAATATGTGCTCTTACGAATAATATTCCATTACTAAGGAACCCAATAGCGATATCCGTTTTTTAAAGTTTTAAATTTTTTGCCATCTTCTTTCATGTATTCTATAGCATAACCCTCTGCTCCAGTCCAATCCGTAATAAGTTCAATACCTTCTTGTGTTTCAAAAGCAGCCAAAACTTCGTAACCCTCTGGAAACTCACCTCCATCATCTACTCTCCAAGTACTTATAGTATTATATTTAGCCGAAAAATCTTTATAAATTATTTTATCGGGAGTTATAAAAGCCAAACTAGCCAGTGCGGAATCATTTTTCGTATAAAATTTAATCAGATAAACATTTCGTTTTTCATCAATCTGAACTAGTCCATGCGCATTTTCTATTTTCCTATTTTTATCTGACTCTATTTTTATTTTGAGAGGACTTGGTAATTCTTTTTGGTCAATAGCGGTTAATTTCAGAAATTTTCGATTTGAAAAAAAATCTTTAGATAGGAGTAGCAATGAGTGATCTTTGTCAGCTATTTCAGAAATTGTCTCGTATAAATACCCTCCATGATTTTTAAAATTCCTGTAAGTATCTCCATCTCCTGGGTTATAGTTATTCGTATTATTTTTCCTTTTAATGAATTTTAGTTTGAGGAGTTTTGAATTATTTGAAATTGTGGAAACGAATTTAGATGGGTCGTCTAATACCACACCTGAAAGCGTTAGGATCTGTTTACCTGCTGAATCGCTAAAACCAAATTCAATGTCATTAATTCCATTTTTTTTATCAGTAGTATCAATAGCAATTAATCCTAAATTGTCATTATTGTTGTGTATGTTTCCTTGTGAATGAATAATGTTTGGCAATAAGGCAGACAATAGAATAAAATAAATTGGTATAAAAGGATTTTTCCAATGTTCCGAATCAACAATATTTTTTTTCATTTTTAACTTAAAGTAAATTAAGCTTGTATTGCTATGATTTTATTTTTTAAGATTTTCTCCCATAAAAACATACTGAACGATATTTGCGCCCATTTTTAGTGCTTTTTGCCTCGTTTCTTCAGAATCTTTGTGCACTTCAGGGTCTTCCCATCCGTCTCCCAGATCCGCTTCGAAATTAAAGAAGCACACTAATCGTCCGTTATAGATAAGCCCGAAACCCTGGGGCGATTTTCCATCGTGCTCGTGAATTTTTGGAAGCCCATTTGGAAAATCATATTTCTGGTGATAAAGCGGATGCGCTGCCGGCAATTCAACAAAATCCAGTTCAGGGAAAACTTTTTTCATTTCCTTCCGGACAAACTTTTCCATTCCGTAACTGTCGTTGATGTTTAGAAAACCGCCTGCCATTAAATAGTTTCTCAGATTTTCTGCTTCTAATTGACTGAAAATCACATTGCCGTGACCGGTCAAATGCAGGAAGGGGTAATTGAAAATATCCTTGCTGCCCGCTTCAACTACTGCTTCTTCCTCGTTGATATTGGTTCCCAAATTTTTATTGCAGAACCGGATCAGGTTGGGGAGTGAAGAAGGGCTCACATACCAGTCTCCACCGCCATTGTATTTAAGGCGGGCAATCTGGCAGGCAGGTTGGGTGAAGGAGAGAAGCAACCCCAGCCCTAAAGGGAGCGACAGCCAGTTTGAAAGATATTTCAGAATAAATGCTCCCACGGTGTTTTTCCACCCACTATGATCGGGGTGTTTTTTAGAAATTTGGCTTTAGATTATATTTAGAATAAAACTCATTAATGATCTTTATCACTTCATCCGATGTATCGACAACCTTGAACAGTTCCATATCCTCGGGACTGATATTGCCTTCTTTCAGCATTGTGTTTTTTATCCATCCGATAAGTCCAGTCCAGTATTCGCTTCCTACCAGTATGATGGGGAACTTTGCTATCTTATTTGTTTGGATGAGTGTAAGAGCTTCCGCCAATTCATCGATGGTTCCGAATCCTCCCGGCATGGCCACGAATCCCTGTGAGTATTTCAGGAACATTACTTTGCGTACGAAGAAGTATTTGAAGCTGATAAGCTTGTCATTGTCAATGAACGCATTCGGGTGTTGTTCAAAAGGAAGTTCGATATTTAATCCAACCGATTTTCCACCACCTGCTTTTGCGCCTTTGTTGGCAGCTTCCATGATACCCGGTCCACCACCTGAGATCACACCGTAACCCGATCGTGTAAGTTTAAAGGATATCTCCTCAGCGAGTTTGTAATATTTGTTGGTTGGCTTTGTTCTCGCAGATCCAAAAACGGATACGCAGGGTCCGATCTGTGCCATTTTTTCAAAGCCCTCTACAAATTCAGACATGATCTTGAATATCTGCCAGGAATCAGTAGCTTTTATATCATTCCAGTCTTTTGTTGCAAGCGCTTTGCGTATGCGTGCTTCATCGTTATTTTCTTCCATGGGAGTGTTTTAGGATAGACAAATGTAAAATTTTGCAGCGAATAAAATCAATTCTGTTTAATATCAATATTAACTAATTCTTTACGGAGATATTGTGCCGTGTGAGACTTTTCATTCTTGATTATATCTTCCGGTGTGCCCTCGCAAAGTATCATTCCTCCTTTTTCTCCTCCTTCGGGACCTACATCAATGATGTGATCCGCTACTTTAATGACATCCATGTTATGCTCTATGACCAGAACTGTATTTCCGCTTTCGGTGAGTTTGTCTAATACTTCGAGCAAAATACGTATGTCTTCAAAGTGGAGTCCGGTTGTAGGCTCATCAAGGATGTAAAGCGTTTTTCCGGTGTCGCGCTTGGCAAGTTCAGTAGCAAGTTTCACGCGCTGTGCTTCACCGCCCGATAGTGTGACGGATGATTGTCCGAGCGTGATGTAATTCAGTCCAACGCTTTTCAGCGATCGTATTTTTTGAATAATGTTCGGGATATTCTCGAAGAATGGCACCGCTTCTTCAACGCTCATGTTCAGCACATCGCTGATGGATTTTCCCTTGTATCGTATTTCAAGTGTTTCGCGGTTGTATCGTTTGCCCCCGCAGGTTTCACAGACAACATACACATCCGGCAGGAAGTTCATTTCTATCGTTCTTACGCCTGCACCCTGACAGGTTTCGCATCGCCCGCCTTTTACGTTGAAGGAAAATCTTCCGGGCTTGTAGCCACGGATTTTTGCTTCGGGCAGCATGGTGAAAAGAGTGCGTATCTCGGAAAAAACTCCGGTGTACGTAGCCGGATTGGAACGCGGTGTTCTCCCAATGGGCGACTGGTCTACCTCAATTACTTTGTCAATATTTCCAAGTCCTTCAATAGATTCGTAGTCAAGTGGTTTTTGGTGCGAGCGGTAAAAGTGATTACTGAGGATTGGATAGAGAGTTTCATTTATAAGTGTGGATTTTCCGCTTCCGGAAACTCCCGTAACACAAATAAATTTTCCAAGGGGGAATTTTACGGTAAGGTTCTTTAAATTATTTCCTTTAGCGCCTTTTATTGTAAGAAATTCTCCGGTCCCTTTTCGTCTTGTAAATGGGATAGCAATGCTTTTCTCTCCGCTTAGGTATTGGGAAGTAAGAGAAAGTTGGGAGTCTGGAGTCTGTAGTTGTGAGGAGGTTGGTTGTTTTCTCCTAACTCCAATCCCGATAGCCATCGGGACCGAGCCACTGACTTTAAGAAATTCCTCCGGTGCGCCTTCCTTCACGATCCTTCCTCCATGCACCCCCGCTGCCGGACCCACATCAATGATGTGATCAGCAGCAAGGATCATTTCTTTATCATGTTCAACAACGATCACGGAATTTCCTATGTCACGAAGATCCTGAAGAGCCTTAATGAGCCGTTTGTTGTCGCGTTGATGCAGACCGATGCTTGGTTCGTCCAGAATATAGAGCACATTTACCAATTGTGATCCGATCTGGGTAGCCAGGCGAATACGTTGTGCTTCCCCTCCTGAAAGTGTCTGTGCACTTCTGTCAAGAGTAATATAATCCAATCCTACATCCAGCAGGAATTGAATCCGTTTTCTTATTTCTTTCAGAATTTCTTTAGCGATAATGTTCCTCGTAGGGTTGAGAGCAGATTCAATGGTATTAAACCATTTTTGCAACTCTATGATATCCATGGAGGACAGATCGGAAATACTTTTCTTTCCGATCTTGAAATACTGCGCTTCTTTTTTAAGGCGGGAGCCGTTGCACTCAGGACAAATTTTCTCGTTCATAAACTCTTCTACCCATCGGCTCATGGCAGGAGATACGGCTTCGTCATTCTGCTTCACCAGAAAGTTCACGATACCTTCAAAAGAAAGAGAATAGCTGTATGCGTTGCTGTGGGGATCCGTTTTTACTTTAAATATTTCATCAGCACCGTACAGAATTATGTTTAATGCATGTTCAGGTACTTTTTTGATAGGATCTTTCATTGAAAAATGATATTTCTGTGCAATAGCTTCTATCTGTCTGAATATCCAGTTCGGTTTATATTCTCCTATGGGAATGATGCCGCCTTTGTAAATGCTTTTGCCGAAATCAGGAATAATTTTATGAATGTCAATTTCACTGATGTGCCCGAGCCCATTGCATTTCTGGCAGGCGCCATAGGGCGAATTGAAGGAAAATGTATTCGGCTGTGGCTCATCGTAAGAAATGCCTGAAGAGGGGCACATTAAATTTTTACTGAAATAAGTTGGCGTGCTTTCTCCTTCTTTCATTACCATCAGGGTGCCTTTGCCTTGTTTCATAGCAAGGGAGGTGGAGTCGATGAGCCGTTTTTCGTTTTCATACCTTACTTCCACCAGGTCTATCACAATTTCTATATCGTGAATTTTGTATCTGTCAACTGAAAGTCCGTGCTTCAGTGCGTGAATGGGCCCATCGATGCGGACCTTCGTGAATCCGTTCTTCCTCAATTGCTCAAAGAGATCCCTGTAATGCCCTTTTCGGGAGCGCACCAGCGGAGCGAGGATATAAATTTTTTGCCCTTTGAATTTTTGCCGGATCAGGTCCAGTATCTGGTCGGAGGTGTAGCGCACCATCTTTTCTCCAGACATATAGGAATAGGCATCCGACACCCTGGCAAACAGCAATCGCATGAAATCATATACTTCTGTGATTGTTCCTGCCGTGGATCGGGGGTTCCTGCTTACGGTCTTCTGTTCAATGGAAATAACCGGAGAAAGACCGGTGATCTTGTCTACATCAGGACGCTCCATTCCTCCCAGGAACTGACGGGCGTAGGTGGAAAATGTTTCAATGTATCTGCGCTGACCTTCCGCGTAAATGGTATCGAATGCGAGGGAAGATTTCCCGCTTCCGCTTAATCCTGTAATAACAACCAGTTTGTTGCGAGGGATGGAAACATCAATATTTTTGAGGTTATGAACACGCGCTCCGACTACTTCGAGAGATTCCGTTTCCGATTTTACATCCGAAACAATTTCTTCTGCCTCGTTCATCGCTATCTCAGGGAGTCGGGTATATGGATTGGAACAATTTCAGGTTCGGAAGATTGAGTCGTGGCACCCAAACTGTCGGAAGAAGAAAGCCGGGCAATGTATTCTTCGTTGTAACCGGGTTTGGGAATGTCAAGGATATAGGTTTTTTTGTCTTTGTTGATCAAGAAGTTTTTTCTGAGCCAAGGGTTAAAGTATTTTAGGATTTTGTAGTTCAGATTATTTGTTTGAGCGAAGGCTGCAAGATCGGTAATGCTGCTGTCTATTTTCACTTTCTGTATGGGAATAGCAGGGTATAGGTCTTTTTTGCGCAGCTGGTATCCGTATTTTTTAGGGTTGGAGATAACTTCTTTCACAGCAAGAATCCTGAAAATGTAGCGTGCAGTTTCTTCGTTCAAAGACAATTCATAATAAGAGTCTGTTTTCTGCCGGTCAATTTGCTTTTGGAGGCCGTCAATCCCAACATTGTAAGAAGCCGCTGCAAGTGTCCAGTTACCAAAGGTCTGGTACGCATCTTTAAAGTACCGACAAGCTGCTTCTGTGGATTTCTTTACGTTATAACGCTCGTCCACTTCTTCGGTTACTTCCAGGTCGTATTGTTTGGCTGCACTTCCCACAAACTGCCAGAAGCCCGTTGCACCCTTTGGAGAAATGGCATTTGAAAGATTGCTTTCAATCAGTGCGATGTACTTAAAATCATCAGGTACGCCATTCTTCTTCAGGATCTGTTCTATCATAGGCAGCCAGCGGTTTGCCCGCTTGTGCATCAGGATAGTCTGGGAATGAAAATAGGTATTCACCAGTAATTCCCGTTCCATGCTCTCCATCACGGTAAAATCATACACCGGAACTTTTTCATTTGCAAATTGGAGGTTTTTCGGGATCGGCACTGCATAAATCTTGTTATTGGCAAGGAACGATTTCCAATAAAGATCATCTTCCGGACTGGCAGCGGTGGAGAAAATGAATATCTCAACAGGGACAAGTAAAAGGGCGATGAGGGCGGTGATTCCCCAAAAACGCTTGCTTCTGGAAAAAAGAGCTTTGAAATTATGCAAGGCGTTTTTCATCTTGTAGCCGGATATCGGTTGCGGATATTGTGGATGGCGATACAGGTTCCTTTGACATGGAGCCGCTGACAATGTTCCTTTTTATCTTGGTAATGCCGAACAGGGACAGGAAAATTACCAGTGGATACAGCAGGAAAATGACAAATTCTTTGATACTCCAAAACTGTATTTCAGTTTGGATGTAGTAGATCAGGGACATGGAAATAAAGCCGATACCTCCGAACAGAACCGCAATTCTTTTTTCTGTAACGCCTCTGAAAAATAAATTATGAGTGGTGTGGTCTCTTCCTCCGACAAATGGGGAGCGTTTTTCTAAAAGACGATTTACAACTACAATGGTGGTGTCGGCAAGAGGCAAGATAAAAGATATTGCTACGATCGTAAATTGCCGGGTTATGGAAATGCTTTCGTTGGGAGAGGCGGTATCGTTCCAGAAATACACGATACCTACGATGGCAAGCATCAGACCAATTACCTGGCTGCCGGTATCTCCCATGTATAATTTGGAGGGGTGCCAGTTGAAGATCATGAACCCGGACAAGGAGCCTATCAGGCCCGTCAGGATAAGGGTGTAAATATTATTTTGTGCGGTATTTGAAAGGTAGATGAGCATTGCGGCAGTTGTAAAGATCATAATTGCAACTATCGTAGCTATGGAATCCATGTTGTCAAGCATGTTCACCGAATTCATTATTCCTACGATCCAGAGAATGGTGATTAGATAGTTCAACGTCATTTCAGAGAAAATGCTGATGTGAATGCCCGAGTAACATAAAATGGCGCCACAGAGAATCTGAACGAACAGTTTCAGGAAAGGGCGGGTATTGTAAGCATCGTCCGCAAGACCCATCATGAACGCGATCGTTACCGTACTGAGTAAACCAACAATTTTTTTGTTTAAAAGGATTTCCTGAGCTTCAAAAAACA
>SCSP01000084.1 GCA_004297845.1 Bacteroidota bacterium
AGTATGGAAAAAGTGCAATGATTCTTGGAAAACTGGAATATGGCGCCCCGATATTTCGGAAGCTCCAAACTTATCATAGAATCCATAATTTCCTTGTTCAAGCAATTCGAGAACCACTTTTGTTTTTCGATAGCTATCAGATATTTCTTATCAAATTCTTTGGTAGTGTCCCAAAATCAGGCACAATTCAAACTCCCAACGGATGAATCGAAAATTTTATCTCACCATCACCTATAAAGCTCTTTTCAAAATTGATAAAGTTTTCCCTGTCGAATCTTTTTATGAATTTTTTCAGGGAGAGACTTTGCAGTCCTTTCACTGACCATCTCGCCCCGATTCTCTTTGCCCTATACCCGAATTCCCTCATCTCCCTTTCTTCCCTGTTGTTTGTATATGGAATGTTTGCCATTTCTTTGGCAGCCCTTGCGAATGTTGTTATTTCATCAATGTGCGTTGTTATGAAATCCGCAGCCATGATAAATTTCTTTTTCCTCAAATCTTCGGCAAGGTCTAACAATCCTTTGCGGGTTTTTCCTAATCGGTCATTGAGCCTTTCGGTTCCCGCATTTTTCTTTGATGAGTTCACAAGCGTGAAAAGCAATTGCTGAATTTTTCTTTTTACTTTTTTCTTGTAATTCTTTGGTGCGTCTTGAGACCAGAGTGAATATGTTACATACTTGATAACATGCAGCACGCATATCTGGTTGTCTTTTACAAAATCTTTGAACGCATTGATGATTCCCCTGTCAGCGTCGCTTATCAGATATGCCTTGCTTATGTCAACAAATTCTGACACTGATTTCGCTATGTTTTCCCAACTATCGTTTACGGCCACTTTCAGCAGGAAATACTGCATTTTCTTGAGATTCAATCCAATCACATGGCGGAATAAGATTTCTTTTCCATCCTGTGATTTCGCAACAGTGTCATCCGCAAAAACAATATCTATGCTTTCTTTTGGTTTGCTTATTGACATCTCTGTTGCCTGAACAAATCTCCATAAGCTGGATTTGCTTGCGGCAATTGTCAGCATATCTTTTGTCGATGCAATGGATTTTCTGTAGCTTTGCTCCAATGCCTGTCTCACTGAGGCCAAGAGCAAGTCATTCGTGTTTCGCTTTCTCTTTTCTATTTTCAGCAACACTTCGAGCGGTGAAAATCTTATCTTTTCTTCCCGCTTTCTTATCTTTTGCAGTTTGACTTTTATCTTTCCTAAGCTTGTTTTGAAAGTTCTTTCCTTTGTCCCCGCCAAAAGATATTTTGATTCTCTTGAATACCTGTCTCCGCACATCTCTTTTACAAGCTGACCTTGAAGAGCCATCAGCACAGCAGCCAATAATTCTTTGCTGATTTTTGCAACCTCCAGCACAAGCCTGCAAAAGTTTATATTCTTCGGTATCTCTATATCTATCTGAAGTGAAACCTTCATAATGCTCACCTTTTTTTGATGCTTCAACATCCATTAGGAGGTGTGCATTAATCAACAAATTCTACCACATTATGGGACAGAACCAATTCTGTTGTGATTTTTACAATCTTGGTATTTTCAACTGTCTTTTTTCTTTTCCTTACAATATCAAAATTGCACTCATCGCAATTGGGACATGACTTTGGCTTAAGCTCTACGATATTGTTTGGCTCTGGTCTTTTCCTTGTCGCGCCTTTGTGCCCCTCGGGAGAGCCTCTTTTCTTTGGAGGATGCTTTATTTTCACTTCCCTTATCACATGTTTTGATGAAGGAATATGAGGGTTTTCATAAACCATCAGTCTTTTCTCAAGCTCTTCGCATTTCTTTCTAAGTTCATTGTTTTCTTTTTCGAGAGCTTCCATTTTTCTTTGCATTTGTTCCTGACTTATCATCCGCTATCACCAAATAAACCGTTTTTCCGAGATATTGCTTCGGGCAGTCGACCTTTGCGCCGTTCCCGAATCTCGTAACTTTCTTTATCAGAAAGCCCTCAATATCTATCAGTGTCAACCGATTCATATATATACATAATATATACTTAAATTTAATGATTTGTATACTCCAGAATATAGATTATCAGAAAAATCAGGAGAAATTAGCTAAATATACTTAAAGA
>SCSP01000085.1 GCA_004297845.1 Bacteroidota bacterium
GGATTTACAGGAGTGATCAGCACACTTTTGCAGCCGCTGGTATCTGTAATAACCACTCCGTAATTTCCGGGAGTGGCATTTGTCAGGTTCTGTGCAGTGCTTCCGGTGTTCCATTGGTACGCGGCAATAGCTGCCGAATCCTGCGGAACTAAAAGTACAAACCCACTGCCACCGCAACTGGCAGCTACAATGGTGTCTACAACTACAATCGGTCCTCCGCTGTCTTGCACCGCTATGAGAGTAGAATCAAAACATCCATTTGAATCTGTAACTTCAACTTCATATATACCGGCCCCCAGTGCTGATTTGGCAGAAGTAGTTCCGCCCGCTGACCATAGATAGGTATAAGGAGAAATTCCTCCGCTCACTGCCACAGAAGCCGAGCCATTTGTTGCCGCGCATCCTGAAGCGATGGTGGATGTATTCAAAGAAAGCAGAGCGGGCTGATTCACAAAAATATTTTTCATAACTAAACATCCTGTAGCATCTATCACTTTTACTTCATAAGGCCCGTAGGAAAGGTTGGATACGTCTTCCGTAGTTTGCCCGTTGCTCCAGAAGTAGGTGTAGGGAGTACTTCCTCCGGTAACAGAAATATTAATTGCCCCATCAGATAGACCAAAACATGAAACAGGAGTAACACTGCCGGTAGTAATGGTTGGTCCATTGGATGACGTAACAAAAGCATCAGCAAATCCGAAGCAGCCGTTTCCATCGGTAACATTTATCCGGTAGATACCTGCATCAAGTCCGCTTACCGAGGTTCCGATACTGCCAGTTGTCCATAGATAAGAAAACGGAGGGATAGCGCCCGTGCCTGAAACAGAAGCGACAGCTGTTCCGCTCTTTAATCCGCAGGAGGTTGGAGTAACAGTAACAGTTATCGGTACTCCCAACGGCTGCCCGACAGTAATCGTATCGGATTTTACACAATTGTTATTGTCAGAAATTAAAACCGTATGAGTGCCTGCACAAAGGAATAACGGGGTTTGAGTGACTTGTTCGCTTGGAAGCCATAAATAGCTGTGAGAACCCGATCCTCCTGCAGAAATTACCGCAGCGGTTCCGGTGCAGGTACTATAACAGTTCGCATCTGTTTTTGTAATGGTTGTTGTAAGAGCGGTTGGCTGCGTTACTATGACAGAACCAAAGGCGCTGCATCCGTTCACATCCGTAGTTGTAAGAGAATATGTTCCGGCACAAAGCCCCGAAACAGATTGAGTGGTAAATCCTCCGGGATTCCATGCGAAAGAATAGGGGTTTATTCCTCCGGAAGGTGTGACCGTTGCAGCGCCATCACATGCATTAATGCACAGAACATTGGTAACGGAAGCAGTTGCAGTAAGCGCTGCCGGTTGAGTGAGGGCAGTGTTTTGAGATTTGGTGCAGCCATTCATATCCGTAATCGTTACAGTATAGGATGTTGCACATAATCCGATAGCCGCTGAAGTAGTTTGTCCGTTCGACCAACTGTAGGAGTAGGGACTTATTCCACCGGAAGTTGATGCCGTTGCGCTTCCGTTACATAGATTGTTACAGGTAGGATTTGCAGGAGAAACAGAAGCTGAAATTGCCGCAGGCTGAGTAAGTGTTACGACCTGCGGTGTGGTGCAACTGTTCGCATCAGTGATGTTAACAGTATAGGATGTTGCGCATAATCCGATAGCCGCTGAAGTAGTTTGTCCGTTCGACCAACTGTAAGAGTAGGGACTTATTCCACCGGAAGTTGATGCCGTTGCGCTTCCGTTACATAGATTATTACAGGTAGGATTTGTAGGGGAAACAGAGGCTGAAACAGCAAGCGGTTGGATAATGTTTTTAGTTGCGGGTACTGCCGAGCAATTATTAGCATCCTTTACGGTAATTGTATGTGTCGTTGGACTAAGATTGCTGATAGATTGTGTTACTTGTCCTGTCGGGAACCATAAATAGGTATAAGTGCCGGTTCCTCCTGTGGCATTAGCTGTAGCGCTTCCGTTATTTCCTCCAAAACATGAAACATTGGAGGATGTTGGAATGGTAACACTTAAAGCCGCTGGCTGCGTGATGGATTTGACCACAGGAACTGCGCTGCAATTATTAGCATCTTTAACCGTGACAGTATATGTGCCCATAGTAAGATTCACAGCCGTCTGATCAGTTTGTCCGCCAGGCATCCAGAGATATGTGTAAGGTGCCTTGCCTCCGGTGGCGGTAGCCGTAGCGCTTCCGTTGTTACCTCCGTTACAGGAAACATTGGTTGATGCTGAAACAGCAGAAGTTAATACTGCAGGTTGTGATATGGTTACCGTACGTGTTACAGATGCGGAACAAGCGCTGGCATCAGTTACGGTTACGGTGTAAGTGCCGGGAAAAAGTCCGGTAACAGTTTGGGTATATTCATTGCCTGGTGCCCATGAGTAGTAATAGTTTGGCGCTGATCCTCCTGTTGGATTTGCGGTGGCAGTTCCGTCTCCGGAACCATTGCAGGTCACATCAGTTTTGGCAAGCGGTGGAACGGCAAGATTTCCGGGATCAAGCAAGGTTACGCTCTCACTGGCAGTACATCCATTATCATCCGTAACAGTAACAGTATAGTTATTTGAACATAGCCCTCCTATATTGCTGTTTGTTGAAGCATCCGACCATAAATAGGTGTAAGTAAAAGTACCGCCAATATAGCCTCCACTCGGGTTTGCATAAATAGAGCCGTTACAGATAAAGCAATTTGGATTGTATACAGAAAGATTTGCTTTGAGGTAATTAACTTCCATGGAATCCACGGCAGTGCATCCGTTCGGTCCGGTAGTGTGTAATTTGTAATAAGTATTTGAGGTTGGAATAACAACAATTGTTGAGGCGGTGCTGCCTCCTGGCATCCAATAATAGCTCACGCTGGTGTTACTTGCTGTAAGTGTAACAGGAACGCTGTTGCAAATTGTGGGGTAGGGCGCTGCCGTAATTATCGGATTTTGCGGAGCAATCAGGGTGCTCACTTTCACTGAGTCCTGCAATTGTGCCGGACATTTTTTCCAGTCAAAGCCAGTAACTGTATAGGTTACGGCATTGTATGGATTCACCACCGCATTTGAGCACGTATGACAATTTAAATTTATCATTGGGGACCATTCGTACGAGAAGGGACCTCCATTTCCTCCCGATGCAGTTCCGGTAATGGTTGTATTGAAGCCGGGGCAAATAGTTACATCTGCACCTGCAACAATCGTTGGGAAAAGATTACTGCAAATACACTGTACCATCACCGGAGTTTCGGTGTCATTATAATTTCCGATCCCAAGCTGCCCATTGCCGTTATTCCCCCATCCGAATGCTGTTTCATTATTTTTGTAAGCCAACGCATGTATATTCCCCGCACCGATCTCAAATATTCCGGAGAGTCCGGCCACTTTAGCAGGGTTGTTAGCAAGAACTACAGGAGGGCTTCCTTCAGGAGGAGTTGTTATCATAGGCATGGGAAGATCTGCTCCCCATTGCCAAACGGTGGAATCGCTTTTGAGTGCCAGGCAATGACTTGAGCCTGCGCTGACATCCACTACGTTATTGAGTATGTTAACTAAAACCGGACTGGACTTTGGGGCTTGTGTTCCATCTCCTAACTGGCCATTGCCATTATTTCCCCAGGCTAAAACAGTTCCGTTATTTTTCACAGCAAGTGAATGGCTCCCTCCTCCATCGATTGCGATTACTTTTGTTAGACCCGGAACTTTGCAAGGATAGAGGCTGTCATACATCGTTCCAAGCCCTAATTGCCCGTCATAGTTTTGTCCCCAGGTCCAAACCGTTGAATCATTTTTCAGCGCCATGCTGTGATTGCCACCGGCACTGATGGCAATTACGTTTACCAGTGTGGTGTATGTTGGCACCGGGATCGTGCTCATGTTATAAGTGCTGTCCCCTAATTGCCCGTAACCATTATATCCCCATGTCCATACAGTTCCGTCACTTTTCAGCGCCATGCTGTGATATTGCCCAGCGCTGATGGCTATTACTCCGGTAAGTCCTACCTGCACAGGAACATCAGAGCTTGGAACGCCCGTCACCCCTAACTGTCCGTTGCTGTTATTTCCCCATGCCCAAACACTTCCATCACTTTTTAAGGCAAGACTATGAAACCCTCCGGCACTTACAGCGGTTACAGTTCCTGTCAGCCCTGCAACCAAAACAGGTATATTGCTGTCAGACACAGTATTATTCCCGAGCTGATAATAGGAATTACTGCCCCAGGCTTTTACGGTTCCATCGTTGCATATCAACAATGAGTGATCGCCACCCGCAGAAATTTTTTGAGCATGAGCCATTTGGGATGCTCCTCCTGCTAAAATAAAAATTAACGCAGAAAACAAAATCGGGCGAATGAAAGAATGAATGATAATTTTCATCTGTAATGATTTTAGGCGACAAATTTAATAAAAAATGTGGAAAGGAAGATTACTCCGATAACAGATGTAAGTAATTTTTGTTTTGGGCTAAAGCCCGTATTTTTGTTGTTCTATTATGAGTTTTTAGAGATGTCCTTGAATACTAATTCGTAAATTCGTAAAAATTAGTATTTCGCAGATGCTCAGACAATCCTTCCAGCAAAAGCTCCTCCAGAAATTATCTCCTGCACAAATACAGCTGATGAAACTCTTGCAGTTGCCTATTACTTCACTGGAGCAGCGTATCAAGGAAGAAATGGAGATCAACCCGGCTTTGGAAGACAACACAGAAGAAGAGATCCGGGACGAAAATGAGGAGCAGAGCGAGGATTCTTCAGACGAAGAGATCAATGAAAGGGAAGAAGCTCCGGATGGAGCGGATAATGAAACAGCCGCTAAAGAAGAATTTGCCCCGGAAGATTATTTGGATGACGATGACGATATTGCCTATTATAAGTTGCAGGTAAATAACAAAGGCAAAGACGATGAAGACCGGGATATGCCCATGGCCTCATCGGTCAGTTTTCAGGAAAATCTTTCTAATCAATTAGAAAACCTTGAATTGAACGAACAGGAAAGGATTATTGCTGAATATTTGTTGGGATGTATTGACGAGGACGGCTACATACGAAGAGAACTAACATCTATAGTTGATGACATTGCGTTTTCACAAAACATCACAACTACAACTGCTGACCTGGAAGCGGTTTTGAAAATGATTCAGGATGAATTTGATCCTGCAGGAATAGGGGCCAAAGACCTGCAAGAGTGTCTCCGACTTCAATTAGACAGAAAGAAATATACGGAGGCGCGCGCACTTGCTTTACGGATCGTGAATGAACAGATGGAAGAATTTTCAAAAAAGCATTACAGCAAGATCGCAAAACATTTTGACCTTACAGAAGATCAACTCAAACCGGCTTTGGATGAAATCTTGAAATTGAATCCCCGCCCGGGAGGTTCTGCAAAAGAGGGACAGCGTTCCATACTTGCTATTATTCCGGACTTTATTTTGGCTAACAATAACGGTGCGCTTGAGCTTTCGCTCAACTCCCGTAACGCTCCGGACCTCCATGTAAGTAAGATATATCAGCAAATGCTCAACGAATATTCTTCCCGGAAGGATAAGACAGGACAAGAGGCTGTTCAGTTTGTCCGCCAGAAAATTGAAGGCGCAAAGTCGTTTATCAATAATATTAAAGAAAGACAGAATACCCTTTACAGCATAATGCACTGCATCATGGATTATCAGAAGCAATATTTTATGACAGGCGATGAGTTATTGCTAAAACCCATGATCCTGAAAGATATTTCGGATAGAATAAAGTTGGACATTTCAACGGTATCAAGAGTGACGAGCACAAAGTACGTACAGACAAACTTCGGCACCATTCTGCTGAAATCCCTTTTCAATGAAGCGCTTACCAACGATGAAGGAGAAGATGTGTCCTCTAAAATGGTGAAGAAGATCATTTCTGACAGCATTGAAGCAGAGAACAAGAAAAAGCCGCTTACCGATGATGCTTTGACTAAGATATTAAACACCCGGGGCTATAACATTGCCCGTAGAACTGTTGCCAAATACCGCGAGATGCTGGATATTCCGGTAGCGAGGATGAGGAAGGAGATATGATTTTTTATTTGCATGGCATTTTATAATTTTTACCTTTATCCCCATCAAAACCCCATCCTATGAAAACTAAAATCACTTCGTCCATTGTATTGTTTTCTTTATTCTGCGGCACCGTATTTTGGGGCTGTAAAAAGAAAGAGAAAGATACCGCTGCAAACTTCACGAACGCAGATTATGCAGGAACATGGAACGTAACGGATGGCTGTTGCAGTGGCAGTTTCCAGATAACTATTGCTGCTTCAGGTTCTGACGGGGTAACCATAACAAATTTCCGTAAATGTGCAGCAGCAGCAGGATGGAACTTAACAGGAACCGTTTCAGGAGCCACCCTTACCATACCTGCTCAAAATGTAGTGAGTTCCACGCAGGGAGGACCCTATAAGTTTTCAGGAACCGGAACCCTCAACAGCACAAGTTCATTGTCCATCCCTTATACCATGGCCGATGCGGCCGGCAACTATCCGCAGAGCTGTACGGCAACTTGCACTAAATAAATTTTTTGTTTAGATTCTGGTACGCTATTCATAATTCTTGTATTAGCACGTTCGCAACTTCGCGCAAGGATTTCATTTGGTTTATGAACCTTATGTCTCGCTAATAACATCTGTCACTTCCGGTACAAACTTCTTCAAAATTGCTGCAATCCCATTCTTGAGAGTAATGGTTGAAGAAGGACATCCGCTGCAGGCACCGCGCATGAGAAGGGAAACCACACCTTCTTTATAAGATTTGAAAACGATCATACCTCCGTCCTGCTCTACTGCCGGACGAACATACTGTTCGAGAACATTTACAATTTTTATTTCGAGTTCCCCCTGAGGAACGGCATGCTCCACTGCATACTCCGGTTCTCCGATTCTCTCTTCCCCTGTTTCTCCGGAAGGAATCGGAGAACCGGAGACAGGAAAAAAGGCTGAAGACAAAACGGGTTTTTCCAAAGAAAGATATTCTCTCAAAAACCCCCTGAGTTCTAAAATAATATCATCCCAGTCCAGTTTATCGTCCTTGAAAATGGTGATATAATTTTCTGCGATAAAAACACTTTTCACAAACGGAAACTTGAAAAGCTCCATCGCCAACGGAGATGATTTTGCATCGGCAGGACTGAGAAATTCAAGCGGAGTTGAATT
>SCSP01000086.1 GCA_004297845.1 Bacteroidota bacterium
CTCATTACTATACTTATATTGACGCGTCCGTAAAAATAAAAAGCGAATCGGATACGCGGATTGCGGATGCGTATGAAAAAATCATCTATAAAAACATATATCCCCATATAGATGCCGAGTATGTGTTTCATGAAAAAGAGGGATTGAAATATCAGATTGTCATTCATCCGGGCGGAAAGATATCGGATATAAAGATGGAATATGCGGGCCAGAAAGACATCGCCATCGACACGGAAGGAAATGTTCAGATAGAAACTCCTTTTGGAAACATCATTGACCATGCGCCTGTTTCTTTTTACGCGGACGATATAAAATCCATTGTCCCTTCTTCCTTTCAGCTAAACGGTCGTGTGGTTTCTTACGCTGCTCCGGGCGATAACAACGGAAAGACCCTGATCATTGACCCCTGGACCTCGGTTCCCTGGATGGCCAATCAATGGAATAAACGGTGGATATGGAATGTAGGGCACGATTCTCAGGGCAATGTTTACATCCACGGCCCCGACCAAAACGGCTGTGTTGTCCGAAAATACACACCCGCAGGAGTCACAGTATGGACAGCGGTTGTTACCATGGCTCCTCATTATGTTGCAGACATGGCGGTGGATCAGGCAGGAAACAGCTATGTGAGTTTGGGATACGCGGGGGCATCAAGCAATAATCTGTGGAAAGTAAGCCCGGCCGGTGTGGGATTATGGAGCCAGGCAAGCGGAATGGAAGAGCTATGGGCGCTGGCCTTCAGCTGCGGCACCAATGACCTGATAGGCGCAGGACACTACATGCCCTTTACGGCAACTCCATCCAGAATACAGGCATTCGATGCAAATTCAGGCGCGCTGATCTCTCCTCTGTATGACAGATGGGACAGCGTTGAATTCAGGAGTATATGCGTGGATCCTACGGGCGCTGTTCTGGGAATCACTGTTCCCAATGAATGGCCCGGAATGACTCCCGGAGTGAATGTATTCAGTTGGCTGACCAAAAATTCACCCTCTCCGGGCCTCAACAATGCGGCAAGGGTGAAAACAGGGTATAACATAGTCGAAAACGGGCCTGATTTTTGCGCCACCCCGACTTACTACCCCTACCAGTGCACCAAGGATTTTGACGCGATCATTGCCGACAACTGTTATGTATATACCACCGATGGCGCTGTGGTTGATAAATGGGATAAAGCCACCCTGGCAAAACTGGCATCAGCGCCAATACCGGGCGGACTGCCCACCTATCTTGAAGAATGGCAGGGAGGGCCGGGCAACAGCGGAATAGATATTGACAGTTGCGGAAATGTTTATGTGGGAAGCTCATCGGCAGTGCATAAATTCAGTAACTCATTAACGCTGCTTGCCACCGTGTCAACTCCTACGGTTGTCTTTGCAGTGGATGTAAACCTGAACGGGGAAGTGCTCGCTTCGGGCTATAATTTTGTGACATCACTGGCTTCATTCGGTCCATGCAATCCTGTTTTTGCCTGCAGCAATTTGTCAGTTGCCGCAACGCCTAATGCCGTCATTTGCCTTGGTAGTTCCGTAACGCTTACCGCATCCGGCAGCAGTTCATATTCCTGGAGCACCGGGCAGACTTCCCCCACCATCGTGGTATCGCCTACGGTTACCACAAATTATACCGTTTATGACATGAACAGCACAAATCCCAATTGTAAAACCAACGCCATGGTTACGGTTGTTGTATCTTCCCCTTCCGCAACGGCCGCATCCACTCCCGGAGGTTGTTCCGCGGCAGGAAGCGCAACGGTTACTGTTTCCGGTGCAACCGCGCCCTATACCTATCAGTGGTCCCCATCCGGAGGAAACAATTCAACAGCTGCCGGGCTCCCGGCAGGAAATTACACGGTAACGGTGACAGATGCCGGTGGCTGCACGTCAACAGCAACCGTAGCGGTGAGCGGAAGCGCTGCTGCTCCCGCAGTGAGCGTTACCTCCACTCCCGCAACCTGCAATGTTTCCGGCCCTGACGGCACCGCCACCGCAAACGCCACAGGCGGCTCTTCGCCCTATACCTATAACTGGAGCAACGGGCAAATCGCTCAAACGGCAACAGGGCTGTCGGCCGGAACATATACTGTGATTGTTACCGATGCCAGCGGCTGTACGAAAGCGCAAACCGTTTCCATCACCCAGCCGCCAATCACACCGGCTGTTTCCTCCGATCCGGGATCCACTGTTTGCGTGGGACAGAATGTTTTTATCTCCGCTTCAGGAGGCATAAGCTATTCATGGAACACAGGCGCCACCACTGCATACATAGTGGCTACTCCCAGCGTAACCACCACCTATTCCGTAACGATAACCGATGCTTCCGGATGCACCGGCACGGGGGCTTTTACGGTTCCGGTGGATCCTGGCTGCACCGCGACCGGAATATCCCAGACTAATACGGACGCGCTTCAAGTGGAGGTATCGCCTAATCCTTCCGATGGAATGTTTAATGTTCAATGGTTAATAGCTGATGGCAATACGCCATGCATTGAAGTTTACAATGTGTTTGGAGAAAAAGTGTATGAGCAAATGGCTAATGGAAAATGGTTAATGGCTATCCCGCCCAATAGCGGGACAACCATTGATTTAAGTTCTCATCCCGATGGCGTTTATCTGCTGCGGATTTCCGTACCTTCAGGACAGGAAAAAACGGGAAGAGAAACCTTTCATGCAAAGATTGTTATACAGAAATGATATTAATATAAATTTATCCCACACACAATGAAAAAACAAATCCACTTCCGTGCGGCAATTGCTGCCATCGTAATCTTTTTTCTCCATTTTTCTGCAGCATTTTCACAAACTAATACATGGATACCCAAAGCAAATTATGGCGGAGGGGAAAGGATTGCCGCAGCTGGCTTCTCCATAGGAGCCAAAGGATATATGGGAACAGGGTCCGGTCATTATAACGGGCTTCAGAAAGATTTCTGGGAATGGGATCAGGCAAGCAATGTATGGACCCAGAAAGCAAATTTTGGCGGAGGGGCAAGGATGTACGCAGTTGGGTTTTCCATAGGAACCAAAGGATATATCGGCACAGGATTCGATGGAGGGGCTAATCTTCAGGATTTCTGGGAATATGACCCTTCAGCAAACGCATGGCAGCAGAAAGCCAATTTTGGCGGAGCGGCAAGATACGGAGGTGTTGGTTTTTCGATGGGATCAAAAGGCTATATTGGCACAGGATATGGTGGTAGTACAGGCAAATGCAATGACCTTTGGGAATATGATCAGATAAGTGATACATGGATCCAGAAATCAAATTTTGGCGGCACGGCAAGAGGGTGGGCTGTTGGTTTTTCTATTGGCGCTAAGGGATATATCGGAACGGCAAAACCCGGAGGACCTCTTCAGGATGATTTTTGGGAATGGGATCAGGCAAGCAATGTATGGACCCAAAAAGCAAATTTTGGCGGGCCTCCAAGATGGGGAGCTGCAGGTTTTTCCATAGGCGCTAAAGGGTATATAGGAACGGGACATGATGGCGTCAATACATATAATGATTTTTGGGAATGGGATCAGACGGGTAATGTATGGACCCAGAAAGCCAATCTTAGCGGAGGAATAAGATATTTGGCTGTTGGTTTTTCTATTGGTAACAAAGGATATATAGGCATCGGAATAGATCCACCCAATGCACCTGCAGGCCACATTAAGCATGTGTATGACGACTTCTGGGAATACGCTCCCGACACCACAACGGGCTGCGTTGCTACAACAGTTATTTCCTCCGATCCAAGCAGCACGGTTTGTGTAGGACAAAATGTTTTTATCTCCGCATCGGGCGGCACAACCTATTCATGGAACACAGGCGCCACTACTGCTAATATAGTAGCGGCTCCCAGCGTTACCACCACCTATTCCGTAACTCTAACCGATGCTGCCGGCTGCACCGGCACGGGAACTCTTACGGTTCCGGTGGATCCTAACTGCAATGCCACTGGTATATCGCAGTTTAGCGAAGGTGCGTTGCAAATAGCTATAGTACCCAATCCTTCAAACGGAGAAATTAATTTGAAAGTCAATCAATTTGAAAATTTGAAAATTGAAAGCATCGAAATATACAATGTATTTGGGGAAAAGATTTATTTGGCTGTTAATTTTCAAATTAACCAATCTTCAAATTTTCAAATTGATTTAAGCTCTCATCCCGATGGTGTTTATTTCTTGCAGATATCCGCCATAGGCGGGGAAGGCAATTCGGCAATCAATAAAAAGATCATCATACGGAAATAACATGTACATGTATCTTTTTTTTAACAGTTACGGCCAAATCTTTCCTTTTCCTCCTCTTCCCGACACGACCGGGAAGGAGGGGAAGCGGGGCAAAAGCAAGAAGTCCATCCCTCTGTCAAGGCGGAAACATTCAGTCCTAAGGAAATATTCGGACAAGCATCAAAAAAAGTCGTAAACTTGACAAGCAATGAAGACTATAAGAACAACACATAAAATCCAATTTCGATTTGTGTTCTTATTCGTAACATTCGTAAGCAATTCGTTATTCGTAACCGCTCAAAACATCGGCATCAACACCACCGGCAATGCGGCCAATGCATCGGCATTATTAGATGTTGATGCAGGGCCGGGGAACAACAAAGGTATGCTCATCCCACGGGTTGCCCTCACCATTACCACTAACAACGCTCCCATTGGCGCAGGTGTGGTAACCAGTTTGCTGGTATATAATACGGCCACCATAAATGATGTTACTCCCGGTTATTATTATTGGGATGGAACCAAGTGGGTGCGATTCAATACAGGAGGAGGCAGCGGATGGCTGCTTCTCGGCAATACCGGCACAGTAGACGGCACCGACTTCCTCGGTACCGCGGATGATAAGCCTCTTAACTTCAGGGTGTTCAACCAAAAAGCAGGAAGAATAGAAACGGATAACGCACTCGGCAATGTATTTCTCGGGTACAGGGCAGGCAATGCCAGCGCTGTTAATGGGTTAAATACCGCCATCGGCAGCACCGCGCTTCAGAACAACACCAGCGGAACGGGTAATGTCGCTATCGGATTGCAATCACTTGTATTCAACACCACCGGAGGACAGAATGTCGCTGTTGGATGGAATGCGCTCTTTAGTAATCAAACAGGAAGCGACAATGTCGCCATCGGAACAGAGGCGCTCGATGGTAACACAACAGCGGGCAATGTTGCCATCGGACGGGGCGCGCTCAGGCAAAACTTCACGGGAAGCTCCAATACTGCCATCGGATCGAATGCGCTTTATGGGAACGGACGGGCAAGCCGGAATATAGCTATCGGCAGCAGTGCATTATTTCTTCAATCCTATGGAGTTGCTGTATGGAACAGCGATAATGTGGCTATCGGTTATCAGTCCCTTTACTCCAACCAGCCGGTTTCAACATCCACCGGAGATGCTAATGTTGCCATAGGTAATTCTGCGCTGTACTGCAACACCACAGGGAGGCGCAATGTCGCTATCGGAGAGCGGGCGCTTTCCGGATCTGATCTTACCGACCCCACTACCACTCCCATCACGGGGAATAGCAATGTCGCCATCGGGAGGTGGACGATGTGGCAAACGACTTCGGGAGATTATAATACCGGTGTCGGGCGATCTGCGATCAATTCTCTCTCCACAGGATTCCGCAATACGGCTCTGGGACAATCCGCTCTTTCATCGGTTCAAATCGGAGATAATAATACCGGTATCGGCTATCTGGCTAATGTTGACTGGAACCTTACCAATTCCACGGCAATAGGCAATGGCGCCTCGGTTGCTGTGAATAATAAAGTGCGCATTGGAAATACATTCGCAACGATAGTGATAGAGGGGCAGGTGGCTTATACATTTCCCAGCGATGGGCGATTTAAATACAATATCAACGAAGAGGTAAAGGGACTGGAGTTCATCCATAAACTCAGGCCGGTTAATTACCGCTTTGACACTGAAAAGTTTGAT
>SCSP01000009.1 GCA_004297845.1 Bacteroidota bacterium
CAACAGATTGTTAGAGAATTTGAAAAGAGAAATTAAATTGTGAGTTTAAAAAAATAATATGTTTCCAAAAATAATAGATAACTCAACCGAGAAGTATCAATTAAAGAAAGCTGTATCTAAGGAGGCGTTTAACTTTACCATGTAATTTAATAGGTTTGTTCTTTGCACAATCACTTGGTCCCGTAGTTCAATTGGATAGAACGGTGGTTTCCTAAACCGCTAATCCCAGTTCGATTCTGGGCGGGACTACCCAAGCGGAATTCTCGATGCTCTCATCCGAGGTTCCGCTTTTTTTTGTTCCATTTTGTCGGAAATTAAACGATTCGCGGAAAAAAAGCGCGTACGTGAGGTTCGATAATTGATTTTCATCTACAAGAAGTTTTGCCTCAATCTTATTTTTTTTTATTGGATAATCTTCATGCGATTAATTATTCCTTCCTACGTTTAAAGAAAAACAGATAGCGGAATACTTACCATTTTCTTTCCTTATGTCTTTTGCTTTTCGCTGAACGCCCTAAGCCATGCAGTCACTCCGCCCTTCAGGTTATACAGATTCTGAAAGCCAAATTTACCGGAGAGCAGTTCAATTGCTTTGGTACTTCTTGCACCGCTGCGGCAGATAACGATCACTTTTTTATCCCGGGATATAAGATTAGCCTGAGTTTCTCCGAAGGAGCCCATTTTGACAATCCTACCAAGTGGAATTTTAAGATCCTTCAACTCAGGAACTTCGGGCTGTTCGTTGGATTCCCGCACGTCCAACAACTGTACAGCTTCTTTTGCGGAGAGGATGGCGCGTAATTCTTCGGGCGAGATCTGTCTGATTGCAGCGCTGTTATTTCTGAGCCCGCAAAAAAGATCATAATCCATTTTTCTAAAAGCCTCCGCATCGGGAGGCGCTGAAGCTGTTGCTCCCGGATTACGTTCCATATCTATAGTGTGAAAATTCAGAGAAAGAGAATCAACCAGCAACAATTTACCTGCAAGTATTTCTCCTGTACCGGTAATCACCTTAATTACTTCATTCGCCATCAGTGTTCCGATAATTCCCGGCAATACTCCCAGTACGCCCACTTCTGAACAGGAGGAAACTGATCCGGGGTCCGGAGGCGCAGGAAAAAGACAACGGTAAGTAGGCCCCAACTCTCCCTTTTCATTTTTAAAATTAAAGACTGAAACCTGCCCCTGGAATTTAAAAATGGAACCTGCCACATGTGTTTTTCCGGACAGCACACAAGCATCGTTGACGAGATAACGTGTGGAGAAATTATCGGTGCCGTCCACGATGATATCGTAGTTAGAAAAAAGTTCAAGCGCATTCTGCGTGGTGAGTTTAGCGTTAATCCCCAGAATTTCAATAAGCGGGTTTTGCCTGGAAAGCTTTTGTTGGGAAACCTCCGCTTTGGATTTTCCGGTATCATTGACATCATACAATACCTGCCGCTGCAGGTTTGTTTCATCCACCGTATCAAAATCAACAATCCCTATCTTTCCAACACCTGCTGCTGCCAAATACATCAAAACAGGGCACCCAAGGCCCCCTGCACCGATCACCAGCACTTTTGCTTTTTTAAGTTTCTCCTGCCCTTTGGTACCGATCTCAGGAAGCAAAAGATGTCTGCTATAACGTGATATTTCTTTTTCTGTCAGCACCTTATTGATGATATAATAAATTTTACTGTAAATATACATGATACTTAAGAAACAGCCCCTGTCATCACTTCTCAAAAAACTCTCAAAGATTTGCGCTTTTTGAATTTCTTCCGATTGAAGCGATGGCATAAGCGGCCTACTGATAAGCATCAGGTATGAAAATGAC
>SCSP01000087.1 GCA_004297845.1 Bacteroidota bacterium
AGGTGTCGCATGCATCCTCAGGCATGTCCTTACGACTTTCTGCCTGTCAAACTCCTGTTTGCTGCCGTCAGCCTTGATGACATACACCATTTTCTTCAATATAGATTGTGTTTCATGGGAAAAATGCGTTCTTTTTTTGTAAAGTTGTCAAAATTTTTATCCCATCGTCCAGCAAGCTTTGCACCTTTAGTGATTCTTGCACCTTTAGTCTGAAGGTTGCACCTAAAGTTTGAATATGATTACGCTGTCGCCAAATTTTCAAACCATGTGGAATAGACTTTTTGTGCTGGTTCAGGCATCAGACCATAAAACATGATAAATAGGTGGAATACGTCTTTGGGTTCAAGACAGTGGCATGCTATGCCACTATAGTTTTCTTTATTCAAGGTGATGATTATGGGGGTGTAATTTTTATCCAAATGTGCAGTAGCAATAATTTTGACTGCTTCTTCACTAGACAATTCTCTGTGTGGGTTAGCTTCGATAACCAGCAACAAACTATTTAACACATCTTTGAATGTATCATGCATAACATACTTTTTTCCAGCTTTTTTGATTTCTATCAAGGCATCGACTGGCAATAGAGCAACGTAACTAGTCATCCCTTTCCATTTCCTTTTCAAATAAGCCAACAAATCTATGAAAGCCCTTGTCCATTCGCTATTCGAACCACCTTCAATCCAATTTTCTATTACACTTCTATCTAAAATAAATAGTGTTTTGTCCTTCGTCAATTTACCATATTTCTTCATAATTTCGTCTAGTTTCGTATTATCTATTACACTATTGCTAGTCACTGTATCAAATTTAATATATTCAGATGGCTTTATCTGCTTTTAGCTGATTTAGTAAGAACTTTGTTATCGAGCCGTCTTCAAGAGGTATTCTATTAACAATCAAATCAGAATGAGTCTCTCTAGTTACTAATACTAGATTGTTATCTTCACCTTCGTATTCATATGCGTGCTTGCTCAGCCACTCATTTTTGTCCAGTTCAGACATTCAATTACCTCTTATAGCGTTTTTGCTATATAAGTTTTGTATGCCTAGATAAGGATTTAAGATTGGTATGCCACTTTGGTGACACAACTGAGGAAAACATTGTTTATCGACATAAAGAAGTACGCCAGTGACACCAAGAGACATAACATGTATATGTCCTACCTCATATTTAAGAACCTTGATATCAAGGACAATTGTATTTAAATACTCTACAGTATATATATTTCTTTATATGACATCAACAATTCAAGACATAGCAGATAAAATTAAGAACGACCCAGAGTTTTTGAAAAATATCATAAAGCAAAATCCTGCATTGCTGAATATAGCAATGCAGTATGATACGGAAAATTCTGTGAAATATACGAGAATTTCAGTTGACGACCAGAACAAACTCAGACTTATGAGCGAAATTAAGGGCATAGCAGAAGGTGCAATAATAGGTCTGGCTGTAGCTATGTTTTTTGTGGCAGTTGGAGAGGCGTGGAATAAATGAGTGTTATTGTAAGAC
>SCSP01000088.1 GCA_004297845.1 Bacteroidota bacterium
TCTGTGTATTGGAGCGAACGAGTAAGGAAATGTAAAATCCTGCTACAGGCAGGGCGCCCAGAATAAATGCATCCGTGCTGTCGCTTCCAAAAATGTTTTCCGGCAGTATCCATCCAATGTATCCGGCAATCAGAGCAGGCAATAAAACTATTCCGAAAATCTTAGACAAGGACATATCTTCCGGATTGGTTGGTTTGCGAACATCCGCATGAGCGTAATGCTTTTGTCCGATCCAGAAAATTGCTACTCCAACGAACATTCCTATTCCGGCAGCCATAAACGCATATCCCCAGCTAAACGTGTTACGAAGGTACGCTCCGAAAAAATTGCAGATGAACGCCCCAATATTGATTCCCATATAGAAAATATTGTAGCCGGAATCTTTCAGCGCTTTGTATTTGGGTTCGTTGTATACGTTGCCGAGAATGGTGGAGATGTTGGGCTTGAAAAATCCGTTACCGATAATGATGAGTACCTGAGAAACCCAGAAGGCGGTCATTCCGGGAATGGCAAGACCGCAATACCCAAAACCCATCATAATGCCTCCCAGGGTGATGGACCATTTATATCCTAATACACGGTCGGCCAGCAATCCTCCTATGAAAGGGGTGAGATAGACGAGCGCAATAAAAGTTCCGAAAATATCGGAGGCTGTCTTGTTGTCCATGGCCAGTCCTCCCTTTTCGGAATCGGTCATGTACAAAAAGAAAATGCCCAGCATGAGGTAGAAGCCGAAACGCTCCCACATCTCCGAAAGAAAAAGGAAGGGGAGCGCCTTAGGGTGACTGACTTTGGCTTCGCTCATTTTCAGTAAACGACTTATCGGACTCCATGCATCATCTTCTTCAACACGGGTGTAAGTGCAAAAAGAAGCGCTCCGGCAACTCCGCACAAAATTACAAATACCATGAAGAATTCAAAAAGGTTATGGATAGTGAATCCGGCAAATGCAGGATACTTTACAGAAACAATTTCTTTTTCTTGAATTAAGTTTAATTGTTCGGTTGAAAAAGCGGTATCTTGCTCTGTGTAGTTATTTACAAACTCAATTTTATTTTTGTTGGCATCTTCTCTTTCTTTATTGATCTTTGTGATCTTTTCAAATTTCTGGTCGAAATCCATGTTGTTTTTTTGGGCTTGTGCTTTATCTATCGAAGCGATTTTCAATTGAGCAAGTACGAACAATTCTTTTCCTGAAGCGTTCACTTTTCCGTCCAAGATGCCCTGCAGATCGATTTGTAATTTGTCTGTGGCAATATATTGTTCGCTGGTAGGAGGTAATATTGAACCCAATGTACCTGCCAGTGCATAGCCTGATGCGTTGGAAAGGAAGAATACGCCATACAACAATGACGCAAACCGTTTAGGTGCAAGTTTCCCTACTAACGATAATCCGATAGGAGATAAGCACAATTCGCCCAATGTCTGAATGAAGTAAAGCAGTATCAGCCATTTGATGGCAAGCATACCGCTTGTTCCAAGTTCTTTTACATTAAATGCGATAATAAAATAACTCAAGGCGATCAAAAATAATCCAATGGCCTGCTTCACAGGAGAGAGAGGTTCTTTTCCACCGGCTCTGAGTTTGTCCCAAAGCATACTGAAAGGGATCGCAAGTAAAACAACAAAAATCCCATTGAATATTTGGATCATCGAAGCGGGCATTTGCCATCCAAACAGAAAGGTCCTGTCTGTTTGATTATCTGCAATAAAGGTCAAAGATGATCCAGCTTGTTCGAAAGCCGCCCAAAAGAAAATAATGAAAAATGAAATTGTATAAATTACCAGGATGCGGTCCCGCTCAATTTTAGTCAATGAACTGTCAGAGATAATCAGTCCGGCAAGAGTAAGTCCGCTCGAATAAATGAGGGAGTAAACATAATTTTGTCCGAGTAGAAAATGGATGGCAAATCCCAGTCCGATAAATGCCAGTCCGGCCACGGCAAGTGCGGTAGATGAAAATTTTGCCTTTTGTGCCTCACCTTCTTCAAAATCAGTAGAACTGCTTTTGGAAGGAAGGTCACCGAGCGGTTTTCCTTCGGGAGTTACAACATATTTATTCTTCAGCAGGAAAAAAGTGATCGTGCCTATGATCATAGCAGATCCTGCAGCCAAAAATCCCCATTTAAAGGCGAATACATCTCTTACTCCGGTTGTTGCATCTTTCACATCTCCGATCATTGGGCAGAAATATTGGCTTAAAAGAGCGCCAAGATTGATTCCCATATAGAAGATCGTGAAAGCGGAATCCAATTTGCTTTTTTCCTGTTTGGGATAGAGGCTTCCTACCATGCTGGAGATATTGGGTTTAAAGAATCCATTACCCAAAATAATCACTCCTAGCGCAATGTACAACAGGGTTCTGGCAAGATCCAGGTTGCTATCAAAAATAGAAGCGCTGAAAAACAACAGCAATTGGCCAATTGCCATTAATGTTCCGCCAAGCATGATGCAATTTCTATTTCCAAGGAACCGGTCAGAAATGAACCCGCCCAGCATGGGAGTGAGGTAGCAAAGACCCAGAAAACCTCCATATATTATTGAAGATTGTTCTTTGCTTATCATCAGTGCGCTTACGATGAAAAGTGTCAAAATTGCACGCATTCCATAAAAGTTGAAGCGCTCCCACATTTCTGTGGCGAAAAGCACATAAAGTCCTTTGGGGTGTCCTGGTTTTATTTCACTCATGATGAAGGGGTTTAATTCAGGCGAAGATAGAAAAATCTTTTTAGTATCAAAATCACGCTACGAAAAAATATTCAGGTGTTCCATTAAATGTTTTTATCTTCGCATACACCTGTTTATAAATGCTTGTTACAACAATAATTTAAAATCAAAAGCTGTAAAATGAGTTCTTTTAAAGTGGCGGTTATTTGTATAAATCCACTGGATAAAAACAAAACCACTCCTGCATTGGAGGCGCTGGTGGATACTGGATCAGAATTAACATGGATGCCATCTGAATTATTGGCAGCAGCCGAAATTACGCCTGTAAAAAAAGCGCTATTCGTTACTGCCACAGGCGAAAAGGTGCAAAGAGAAATAGGGTATGCCATTATTCGCGCAGAAGGTTTTGAAACAAACGATGAAGTGGTTTTTGCTAAGCAAGGCGATGCTGTCTTGCTCGGTGTACGAACGCTCGAAGGGTTTTCTGTAACAGTTGATAATATCGCGCATCGGCTGATCGCCCGAGCTTCTTTAGCAGCGTCATTTCGCAGAATATAAACTTTCTTGCATTTACTCTTACAAATTCTCCAAAATAAAATTCGTCAGCAGGATTCTCAAATGAAGGGTGGTATTTCCTCCGCTGATGCCGTGGGCTTTATCGGGATAAGCAAAAAATGTAAACTGCTTGTTGGCCTTTACCAGCGCGTCCGCCATTTCAACGGAGTTCTGGAAATGTACGTTGTCATCCGCGGTTCCGTGTATCAGTAAATATTTTCCTTTGAGCTTTTCTACGTGATTGATAGGGGAATTGGTATCGTATCCGCTGGCATTGTCTTTGGGCAGGCCCATATAGCGCTCGGTGTAAACATTATCGTAGTATCTCCAGTTAGTAACAGGAGCAACGGCCATTGCCATTTTAAACTCATCCGCACCTTTTAAAATACAAAGCGAACTCATATAACCACCGTAACTCCATCCCCAAATACCGATGCGTGATTTATCCACGTAAGGGAGGGTGCCAAGATATTTTGCAGCTTCAATCTGGTCTTCAGTTTCAAACTTTCCTAATTGCTTGTAAGTACACTTTCTGAATTTTGCGCCCCGACCACCTGTGCCTCTGTTATCCACCGACACAATAATATATCCCTTCTGGCAAAGCAGCTGGTACCAGAAATAATCCCGGTCCCATGAGTTTTTTACCGTGTTCGAACCGGGTCCACCGTAGACGAACATGAGGACGGGCCACCCCTTCCCGTCCTTCCCCGAAGGGGAAGGAGGTTGAGCGCCTGCTGCCTTGGCTCTCTCCCCTTTGGGGAGAGCGGGGAGTGGGGTGACAGGCTTCATCATCCACCCGTTCAACTCTGTGCCATCGCTGGTGGTAAATTTGAAAAACTCTTTTGTTGCCAGGTTGTAGTCATTTGTTTTTTTCAGCAATGCTGTGTTGTCTTCCAATGTGCGAACTTCAGCCCCACTGGAAGTGCGCAAGGCAATGGCAGGAGGCCGGTTAGCGTTTGATTGGGTATGGATGTAATAGGTGAATGTGGAATTGAAAACAGCATCATCAAAACCTGCCAGAGGAGACATCTTTTTCTTGTTAGTTCCTTCAAGCGAAATGGAATAAAGATTTTTGTCCGTAGGAGAAATTTCTGTAGATGTGTAGTAAAAGGTCTTTGTTTTATCATCATAGCCTGCAAAGTCCATGACATCCCAACTGCCTTTGGTGATCTGGTACGTAAGAATGCCATTCATGTCGTGCAGGTACAAATGATTATAACCGTCCCGGTCGCTTGTCCAGATAAATCCTGCAGGGTCGCTGTCTAACGGAAGAAAGGTGAGGTTATCGGAAATTTCAATATAAGTATCGCTGGTTTCGGTAAGTACTATTCTTGTCTTTCCTGTTGAAGCATCTGCAAAAAGAAGCTCCAGTTTATTCTGCAGGCGGTTCATTCGCTGTATGGAAAGCGTATTAGAACTCATCGTCCATTTAACACGGGGTACATATTCGTAATCCGTACCCATGCCCAAGTCTGCCATTACCCTGGTTCCCATTTTTACATCGTAAATATATATCTGAACTTTTGAATTTTCCTCTCCGGCTTTAGGGTATTTGAATTTGTATTCAGTAGGGTAAAGTGTTCCGTATTTATTCATGGAGAACTCCTTTACTTTGGATTCATCAAACCGGTAGTAGGCAATCTTGCTGCCATCCGGTGACCAGAACCATGCCTTATCAAAGCTGAATTCTTCCTCATACACCCAATCTGTTGATCCATTGATCACACTGTTGAACTTTCCTTCACCGGTAACCCGGATTTCTTTTCCGGAGGCGATATCGTACATGAAAAGATTATTGTCCCGTACAAAACCTATCCTTTTTCCATCGGGCGAAAACTCAGCAAGCATCTGTTTGCCGGCAGCAGAAATAAAAGCGGTGGTTTTTGATTTTATATCATAGATGTAATAATTCTCTTTGGTCGAATGCCGGTATATTTGTTCCGATTCGGAGGATACAAGGACTTTTGTTTCATCATTGTTGAAGTCATATCCTTCAAATGAAATGCTTGTTTCTTTACCTTTCAATTTCAGCCATGAATTTTTCAGGAGGGTATCCACCGGATTGCCTGTTTTGTATTCGTACTTTACAATAAATTGTTCTGTGGAATTTGTACTTAAAGTAGTGTAATGTTCTCCGTTCTTCATGGATTGTATCCCCTGTATCCTTTTTACCCCAAAATAGTTTTTCTGGTAAATATCTTCTAATGTGATCTGTTTGCCTGACCGGGAGGAAACGTCCTCTGTCTTTTTGGAAGAAATGATCTTTTTCTCCTTGAGCTTCTTTTCCTGAGCCAGGACGGTCTGCAGAGTGAAGAGAATAAACAATACAGGAAGAAGCGCTCTTTTCATAGGTCAATTTGAAAGGCTGAAAGTAGTAATTATTTGCACTGATTTGATAACTCAACAATCCTACAGAATTATAACTTTGCAACAGACATGAAGTTTCAAAAGTTAGTTCAGGCACATTTTACCTCCTTTCAGAATATTGTCGGCCAGAAAAATGCCTTATTCGACAAAGGCGCGCTTTCTGATTATTCACAGGATGAAACCGAAGACCTGAAGTTTCTCCCTGAAATTGTATTGAAGCCTGATTCAGCTGAACAGATTTCGGAGATACTTAAGATATGTAACAGAGAGATGATACCATTAACTCCCCGAGGAGCCGGCACGGGCCTGAGTGGCGGTGCGCTTCCGGTTTTTGGAGGTGTAGTCCTTTCCACCGAAAGGTTAAATAAGATCATAGAAATTGATGAGCGCAATTTACAGGCAACCGTTGAACCGGGCGTGATCACCCAAGTATTCCAGGAAGCCGTAATTGAAAAAGGCTTGTTCTATCCACCGGATCCATCTAGCAGAGGAAGTTGTTTTCTGGGAGGAAACATGGCTGAATCGGCCGGAGGGCCCAGAGCCGTGAAATACGGAGTAACGAAAGAATATGTTCTGAACATTCAATTAGTTTTACCTACAGGAGAAATCATCTGGACAGGCGCCAATGTTCTGAAAAATTCAACAGGCTATAATCTTACCCAACTGATCGTAGGAAGCGAAGGTACACTGGGAGTAATTACAAAAATTGTATTCAAACTTTTGCCTCATCCTAAAAAGAATGTTGTAATGTTGATTCCTTTTTTCTCCGCTGAAAAGGCATGTGAGGCGGTATCGGCAGTATTTCGTGCAGGAGTAATACCTTCTGCTATGGAATTTATGGAGCGGGATGCAATTGATTGGGCGATAGAATTTGCCCCCCGCCCTAAAGGGAGCAATGGAGAAACTGCTCCGGCTCCCTTTAGGGTTGGGGCGAACGTAGCTGCTCATCTTCTGGTTGAAGTTGACGGGAATGACCTGGATGTAATGATGAAGGACGTGGAACGCATTTCTGAGATAATGGAAAAACACGAATGTGATGAAATTCTTTTTGCCGATACCGAAGAACAAAAGCAAAACCTGTGGCGCATGCGCAGAAGCATTGGGGAAGCGGTGAAATCCCATTCTATTTACAAGGAAGAAGACACTGTGGTTCCCCGCGCGGAACTACCCAAACTTTTATCAGGAGTAAAAGAAATAGGGAGGAGGTATGGGTTTAAATCGGTATGTTACGGACATGCGGGCGATGGTAACCTGCACGTAAATATACTTAAGGAAGAAATGCCTGACGAAAAATGGAATACTGAAATTCCCAAAGCCATCCGTGAAATATTCACTCTTTGCAAAGAGCTGAAAGGGACGATTTCCGGTGAGCATGGAATAGGATGGGTACAGAAGAATTATATGGATATTGCTTTTCATCCAAAAGCTATTCAATTGCAAAAGGAGATCAAGAAGATATTTGACCCCAATGGGATAATGAATCCGGGGAAGATGTTTGTATAGAAAAGATTAGTCGTTTTTCTTCCAAAGCCCAACCACTTTCTTAATATCCTCCGGCAACTCCGATTCAAACTCCATCAGTTTTCCTGAAGTGGGGTGGGTGAAGGAAAGATATTTGGCATGAAGCGCCTGCCTGTTGCAAATGCTGAAACATTCCTCCACAAACTGTTTGAACTTAGAGTTGGCGGAATTTTTTAAAACTTTATCCCCACCGTAATCTTTATCGCCAAACACCGTATTGCCAATGTGTTTCATGTGCACTCGAATCTGGTGTGTGCGGCCTGTTTCTAATTTACATTCAATAAGTGATACATATTTAAAAGATTCGATTACTTTATAATGTGTTATAGCCGTCTTGCCGTGATTTCCTTCCGCAAACGCAGCCATCTTTTTTCGGTCGCTTAAACTCCGGCCAATGTTAACATTCACCGTGCCCGATTTTTCTTTCGGTTCTCCCCAAACCAATGCATGGTATCTTCTGGATATTTTCCGGTCGAACATCTCTTTCGCAAGTTTCGCAAGCGCCAGTTCATTTTTA
>SCSP01000089.1 GCA_004297845.1 Bacteroidota bacterium
GGGCAGTTCTTCCAGGGTATCGGCATCACCGCAGGCGTTACAAAGGCCAAACAAAAATGGTTTCTTGAAATGCCGGATGCTTCTACACAAATCATCAAAAAGAAAAATATCATCGGCTTCAACGGCTCGTTGAGAGCAGAATTCATCAACAGCGATTATGTACGCTGGGTAACGGAATTCCAGTTCAATCAAAAAGGCTGCAAAGACAAAGGCGACAGCACCACCTTCCGCAACCGGCTCAATTATATTTGCTGGAATAATTTTTTGAAACTACAGTTCGAAACCTTTGAAGGGTTTCCTTATTTACTGATGGGTCCGCGCGTGGAATACACACTCACGCAGGCCACTAAATCTCCAGCGATCACAGGCGCTTTTGAGAAACTGAATTTCAGTTGGTCGGTGGGAGCAGGTTTTGAAAAGATCGTTTTCAGCAACTTCAAGCCATTTATTGAAATGCACTATAACCCCGACACTCCTTTTTATTACGCCTATGATAACGCTCCTCTCAACATCCGAAACCGCGCATGGGAGTTTCGTATCGGCATTATCTATCGCCCTGCAGATGCCAGCTGCCCTTCGGTAGTTTATTAGGATATTTCCCTTTGACAAATTTCATTTTTTTTTAGTAAATTTGCCCCATGCAAGGGCAGAACATCAAAGATCTTATTACTATAGATCCTGATACACTTGGAGGGCAACTGGTTTTTAAAGGCACGCGCGTTCCGGTTGAAAGTTTGTTTGACCATTTAGAGGAAGGTGTATCTCTTGATGAATTTTTGGAGAACTTTGACACTGTTACCAAAGAACAAGCCATTGCTGTAATTGAAGTAGCAGGGAAATTGCTTTCTTCAAAAAATATCAATGAACTGTATGCTGCTGCTGCTTGACGAAAACCTGCCTAAAAAATTAATCGAAAATAATTTTAATGCACTTATTGCATACGATAAAAATTTGCAGCACCAACAAAATTTTAAAAAATACCCGATTACTGTTTTCGTTTTAAGTGCCCGGGTCAATACTTACCCTCTCCTTACAAAATTATCCCCTCAAATTATGGAGTGCTTAAATATGCCCTTAGTTACCGGGCATATTGAAATAAAATAGAAAAAATGAATGTTTTCAATCTCAAAAGAATGAATCACATTCTTCAGAATTTCCTCATCACCGGCTTGTGTACTTTTCCTTTTGTGCCATAACTAAATAAAGATACAAAATTCCTCTTATAAGTAAGGCATGACCCTTCGGTGGTTTATTGATTTTTCTTCTGAAATATTTTGCACTGACTTTGAAAAGAAGTATGTTTGCTCAATGCTTACAGAGGTCGGAACTCCAATTATCAAATTATCCATACAGGAACATGATGGGGAAAAACGTTTGTTTGCCGGTTTCCCTAATGATAAAGGATTAAATGCAGTGATAAAAGAAATTCCGGGTGCACGATGGAGTCAGAGCAAACGGCAATGGCATTTCAACCTGAACAGGCGGGTAATGGAATTATTGAAACAGAAAATAGCTGATAAAGCAGTTTTAGATTCGTCAATACTTAAAACGCAATGGGAGGAATTAAAAGGAAAAGAAAAACAGGAAAAACTTTCGGAGGTTAATGAAGAAACAGTAAAGGCAATTGACTATTTCAAATTGTGGATGGAACAAAAGCGATACAGCCCCCAGACTATTAA
>SCSP01000090.1 GCA_004297845.1 Bacteroidota bacterium
GGATTTTTTTATAGATGAAGTATATCCGTTATCTTTTTTTCGTGCCAAGACCCTGAGGGCTTCCTACACGCACCATCGCACAACGGAAACCAAGCCATGGGGCTGCCTGACGGTGATCCAGGAACCTGCGTGTACCCGGAACCATCCAATAGGCTCTGTCTTTCCATGAACCGCCCTTATATACATGGGCCTTGTCATTCACAAGCGACATTTGGTAATCTTCCTGGGGAATTGTTTTTTTCTCCTTTGCAACAGGGTACTGATACATGGCAAGATTTTTTTCCGGTCCCTCAGGTGGGTCGCCACTAAAATTAAGGCTTGACTGGTGGTCGCCATCGCGGTAATTAATATTATCAGCATATTTATAATTTCTGCGTTCATCCAGATGATCTTCTTTTTCGGCTATAGTTACATCGCGCTGCCTCACAAGTCCGGGGCGGCTGATCAGATTGCGGTTTTGATTGCTGGTGTCCGGATCATCATACAATAATGAGTCTGTATCAATCAAAATTCCACCGTCTTCGTCCTTCATGGCAGTTTTGAAAACATTACCGCGAAAGGGGCGGAAATCATCCATATCCATATAGGTAAGAGGGCGGTATACATCCATTACCCACTCGGATACATTTGATGCCATGTTATATAATCCGTAATCGTTTGGCCAGTAAGAATACACAGGGGCAGTAATATCGGCAGCATCGTTCAGGTTACCGGCAATGCCCATGTAATCACCACCGGTGATAACAAAATTTGCCATAAAATCTCCAACAAATTTATCATTGGGATTTCTGACAGAGTGTTCCCCGTTCCAGGGGTAAACGCGTCTTTCGAGGATACGCCCTTCAATCATGTTGCCAATCAACCCATAAGCGGCAAACTCCCACTCCGCTTCGGTGGGAAGGTGGTAACGCGGCAATAAAATTCCGTCTTCCATACGCACCTTTCTTTCTGTTCCGTCCGGACGGGGAATTAATTGCTTAACCACCCCTTCGTATTTTCCGGCAAGATACGCATCAGTATTGAAATTATTGGCTACCGCCTGTCCAAGATCCCAATCAAGAATTCCTTCGCGTATGAGGATATATTCATTGACACGGTCTGTACGCCAAACACAAAAGTCACTTGCCTGGATCCAGTTAACGCCCACCACAGGATAATCCCTGTAGGCAGGGTGGCGGAGGTAGTAATCCACATAAGGTTCGTTATACGCTAAACGAGAACGCCAAACAAGTGTATCGGGCAAGGCCCTCTTATATATCTCATAAAAGATTTCGTCCGCTGCGTAGATCCTGTTAAGCCAGTGCAGGTATTCGAGATAATCTAAATTCCTGATCTCTGTTTCATCAATATAGAAAGAGGAAATGGTAACTCTTTTAGGAATGGTGTTCCAGTCGTAATTCACATCCTGTTCAACGCGCCCCATGGTAAATGTTCCGCCTTCGATTAATACTAATCCCGGACCGGTTTCCTGCTCCGCATAAGGAAGGACTTCAAAACCTCCGTTGGATGCATCGTTGTAGTTCCATCCCGTGATAGGCGATGTTTCTGTACCGCAGGATGCAAGGAAAGCAATGCTTCCGAACAGGAGAGCCGCTTTTGCTGTGTTGATTACTGTTTTCATAGTTTTTTTATTAATGACACCGATGTATATTAGTAACGATGATTTTTCCGAAATATTATTAGAGCATCAAAACGAAGGGCAGCTTACCGTTCTGAACTTTGGTCGTTTACCTCTGCACTTGAACAGCAACTGAAAAGAAATCTCATGAGAGCCTGCGGTAACAATTCCCAACTTAGAAACCGTAATATCATAACTGTAACCCATTTTTACCATATCCTGCTGGAATCCAACCAAGGCAACCACTGCATCAGCATTGCGGTACCACAAACCGCCTACAATAGGTCCCTTTGTGATGTAAACTCCCAGGTTCAACTCCCTGAAATCCTGCTGCTGCTGGTAAATAATGTTAGGCGAAATATTGGATTCTCCGTATCTGCCATCCAGAGGTACAACTGCTCCGGCATGCCCCGTGTATTTCATGGGAAGCGGGCTGCCTGTGAACAAAAATCCTTCTTCCGGTTCTGTAAGGTGGAGCACCGCAAATCCGGCATAAAAGCGTTTGCTGAAACCAAGCACTCCGGCCGAGAAATCGGGGTAGGAAACTACTTCTTTATTTTTTACTTCGTTTGTATTGTAGATAAACCCATATTTAGGATCTATCATATCTCCGAAGTTCAACTTGGACCAATCTAATTTTTTCTGCCTGAAAGTTGCTTCAAAACCGAACGCCATTGAAAATTCGCGGGTAATGGCGAGTTGGTAAGCATACATACCGCTGAAGCCGGTGATGCCCATGGTGCCCTGCCCGGCTTTATCGTTCAGGAACTGAAATCCCAGCCCTCCCGATACTGCTTCAACACGCATATCGAAAGAGAATGTGGTGGAAACAAAAGTGCCTGATATATTAGGCCATTGATTGCGGTAATTGAATATGATGCGGGGGCAACGATGGCTGCCTGCAAAAGCAGGGTTCAAATAGATAGGATTCGCGTAAAATTGAGTGAAATGCGGATCCTGAGCAACCGCTTTTTCTGCAGTGAAAAGAATGGAAAATAACACAGCAAGTGCTAATGCAAATCTTTTCGTCATAATTTTTGAGTTGTATTTCACAATAACGAATTACAGAAAAAATATTTTACAAACTTGCAAATATTTGACAATAATAGACTTTATAATGCGTTCAGCCAGCATATTTAATCAACTTCATGCAAATGACCGAACTACAAAGGTATTAATATTATTTTAAAATGCAAACGTATTGGTAATGAATTAATTTGTCCTCTTTCAATAACCCCTGAAAAATAATTATATCTTTGAAAAACATCCGATTTTAATGAAAAATAGACTTATTATAATCATTTCTGCTCTTTTCTCAATTACAAGTTCATTTTCACAATCCGGAGGGACCCCTTCATGGAAAAACAGGTATTTCCGGCAGAATAACCCGACTATAAATAGTATCGTTTGGCAAAAGGTTGCTGAAGAGGACATCCCCGGAATTGGAAAGCGTTCTATCATGGTCTTTGAGAATGCCCAGTATGATCTGCCTACCCACCTGTTACCGATTTATGTTGAAAGGCTCAAATTGCCTTCAGGAACCGCCCGTGCAAGCGTAAAAATTGAAGATGGAATATACGAGCCATTAAATGAGTCTGAAAACCTTTCTTTAAAAAGCAGCGCTGATCAGGAAAAGCAAAGTTTTCTGAATGAAGATATTACCCCATCCGTTGTAATCTCCCGCTTCAAAAAAAATCCTTATGCGTACGTTCAGTTTGTTCCTATCCGGAAAAATAAAACCACGGGTGTTTTCGAGAAGTTAGTTTCTTTTTCCCTGCAGCTAACCGTTGAAGAAAATTCAAACAAAACAAATAAAATAAACAAAATCTATGCTTCAAATTCGGTTTTGGCAACCGGAAAGTGGCATAAAGTTTCGGTGGTTGCTGACGGCATGTACAAAATGGATTTTTCATTTTTGAAAAGTCTGGGGGTAGAACTCGATTCAATCAATCCAAAAAATATCCGCATGTATGGAAACGGAGGCGGACAGCTTCCTTTTGCCAACGCAGGTTTCCGGCATGACGACCTGCAGGAAAATTCAATTTCAGTGATCGGAGAAAATGACGGAAAGTTTGATTCTACGGATTATGTCCTTTTCTACGGACAATCGCAGCACCGGTGGAAGTACAACAGCACGGACAAAAGATTTCATCACGCGCTGAATATTTATTCCGACAGCACGTATTATTTTATCACAGCAGATTTGGGCCCGGGAAAAAGAGTGGCGGTACAAAATTCGTCAACGGGTGTTCCCACAAATACTGTCAGTTCTTTTAACGATTATGCCTTTCACGAACAGGAGGGAGTGAACCTGCTGAAATCGGGCAGAGTTTGGTTTGGAGAAACCTTTGACATTATAACGTCCTTTAACTTCGCTTTCAATTTCCCGAACATAGAAACAACAACGCCTGTATATGCGCGTGTTGAAGTTGCCGCACGGGCAGATGCGCCCGGTACAACTTTTTCGTGGATTGCCGGCAGCGCAGCTTCCACGTTTAATGTTGCTCAGGTAACAACAAGCGACATTTACGGTCTTTATTACAAGTTGGCAGCGGATACCGTGAATTTTATTCCCAGTTCGGGATCCGTACCGGTTACTGTTTCCAAAACCACCGGCTCACCAAGTTTAGGCTGGCTCAATCACATAGAAGCTAACGCACGAAGGTTTTTGATACTTAACGGAGACCAAATGGTATTCCGGGATCTCAAATCCGTTGGCACGGGAAATATTTCACAGTTTGTTATTTCAAACGCGACTTCCGCTTTAAAGGTATGGGATGTTACCAACCCGGTTAACTGCTTGATTCAGCAGGGAAATTTTTCCGGAAGCAATTTTGATTTTACGCTGGCTACAGATTCCCTAAAAGAGTTTGTTGCTTTTAACGGGCAGTCATTTTTAACTCCTAAAAAAGAAAGCGAGGTTCAAAACCAGGACTTGCACGGCATGTTACAAAGTGACTTTATCATCGTTACAAACCCCTTGTTCCTTGAGCAGGCAAATACCTTGGCCGATCTCCACCGCACCAAGGATAACATGACCGTTTCCATAGCTACCACTGAGCAGGTCTACAACGAATTTTCGTCCGGCTCGCAGGATGTTTCCGCGATCCGTGATTTTGTCCGGATGTTCTACGACCGCGCGGCTGATTCTACCCAACTGCCCAAGTATCTGCTGCTCTTCGGCAGAGGTTCGTACGACCTGAAATCAAAGTTCAATAACACCAATTATGTTCCTGCCTACGAATCCTTCACTTCTGATAATCCAATTACTTCCTATCCATCAGATGATTTTTACGGAATGCTCGACTCCAGCGAAGGGGACTGGGACATAACCCCTGATGTACTCGATTTGGGCATCGGAAGATTGCCGGTTAGAACAGCAAGCGAAGCAAACCACGTAATGACCAAGTTACTTTCTTATTCCAGTGTTCCCGGAACCATTGAAACCGGCAATTCCTGCTCCACAGATGTCTGCTACGGGCTTGGCGACTGGATGAATGTGGTTACCTTTATTGCGGACGATGAAGACAGCGGGAACCACGCTGAGCAGGCGGATATCCTTGCCACCAAAGTTGATACCACCTACGATAATTACAACCTTGACAAAATATATTTAGATGCCTACCAGCAGGTTTCCACTCCGGGCGGGGAAAGATATCCGGATGCCACAGCAGCTTTCATGCGCAGAATGGATAGGGGATCTTTGATCGTGAACTATACCGGGCATGGAGGAGAAATTGGATGGGCACACGAACGCTTTTTGGAAATTTATCATATCAACACATGGAAAAATAAATGCAGGCTCCCTTTATTCTTTACCGCCACCTGCGAGTTCAGCCGGTGGGACGATCCGGGCAGGGTTTCTGCAGGGGAAATGACACTTATTAATACAGATGGAGGAAGCATCGGGCTGATGTCCACCACACGCGTTGTTTATTCCGGGCCGAATTTTACGTTAAACAATTATTTTTACAACCATACTTTTGTTCCAATGGCGAATGGAAAAATGCCGCGCTTGGGCGATCTGCAAATGCTCACTAAAAATGATATGGGTCCCGGCCAGATCAATCACAGGAACTTTTCACTGCTGGCAGATCCTGCACTGATTCTGAACTATCCTGATCATAACATTACAACCACCCATATAAACGGAGCGCCTGTAAATGCATCTCAGCCGGATACTGTAAGCGCTCTCAGCACGGTAACCGTTCAGGGAGAAGTGAGGGATAAAAACGGAAACCTTGTTACGGATTTCAACGGGATCGTTTATCCCTCCGTATATGACAAGGCGGCTTTGATTTCTACTTTAGGGAACGATCCCGGAAGTCCGATAATCAAATTTCTTCTGCAGAAAAATATTGTCTTTAAAGGGAAAGCGAGCGTAACGAATGGTGTTTTTTCTTTCTCTTTCATTGTTCCGAAAGACATTGCCTACAATTTCGGGAAAGGAAGAATCAGCTACTATGCACACAATGGCTATGAGGACGCAAGCGGATCTTTTGAGGATTTTGTCGTAGGAGGAACAGATACAACATCTGCCGCTGATGCGGATGGGCCTGAAATAAAATTATTCATGAATGATGAGAAGTTTATCTATGGAGGAATTACAAATACGGATCCGAAAATTTATGCAGTGGTAAGCGATTCAAACGGAATAAATACTGCAGGCTCCAGCATCGGGCACGATATTACCGCTGTGCTGGACGGAAACAATTCCAAGCCTATTGTATTGAACGATTACTATGAATCTGACATGGATAATTATAAAAGCGGAACCGTGCGATATCCCCTCACGGACCTCGAAGAAGGAAACCACACCCTGACCGTAAAAGTTTGGGATGTGTATAATAACTCCTCCTCTTCAACCACAGAATTTGTGGTAGCGCCTGCCGCTGAGCTTGCCCTGAAACACGTGCTTAATTACCCCAATCCTTTCACCACCCGCACCTCCTTCTACTTTGAACACAACAAATGCTGCACCACCATGGACGTGCAGGTGCAGGTATTCACTATTTCGGGAAAATTAGTAAAAACCATACAACAACAGATAAACCTGGAAGGTTTCCGCTCCGACCCTATAGAATGGGACGGAACGGATGATTTTGGCGACAAAATAGGGCGGGGCGTGTATGTGTACCGCCTGCGCGTTAAAGCTGTTTCGGGTGAATACGCGGAACACATGGAAAAGTTAGTCATTCTAAAATAAACTTTTATCTTTGGCGTTCTTTTTCGGGTAACTGAAAAAACATCATCATGAGTATTAGAAAGCGCGCTGTGGTCTTGTTATCTTTCTTCCTCTCTGTGGCAGGAGGTTTTTCTCCTTTTCTCCCCATAGGTATCGGAACAGGAAAAATTTTCGCACAGGCGAATAAACTGACCGATAAAGAGTTGCTGGCGCAACTTGGTCAGTTAAACACCATCACTACTGCCGTTCCTTTTCTTTTAATCGGCCCTGATTCACGTGCAGGAGGATTGGGCGATGCGGGTGTTGCCACTTCTCCGGATCCAAATTCCATGCACTGGAATCCTTCCAAGTACGCATTTGTAAAAAAACAAACCGGCATTTCCCTTTCGTATACTCCCTGGCTTCGCGCACTGGTTCCTGATATTAATCTTGCTTACCTCTCGGGTTATTACAAAATGAAAAAGAACGGAACAGTGGCTGCTTCCCTCCGGTATTTCTCATTAGGTAATATTACATTTACGGACATAGTAGGAAATACCATCGGGCAATTCCGTCCGAATGAATTTGCTTTTGATGTAGGTTACGGAACAAAATTAGGCGATCATTTTTCAGGAGGCGGAGCTATCCGTTATATTCACTCTGATCTTACCGGAAAGATCAGTGTGGAGGGTTCCCAAACGCATGCGGGAAACTCGGTTGCAGCGGATATTTGCGGATTTTATCAGGGCGATGAAATAGAGATAAGCGGAAAAAAATCCATACTGCGTTTTGGCGCGAATATTTCAAACATTGGCGCTAAGATTGCGTACAGCGACCGGGGAGAAAAAGATTTTATCCCGATTAACATGAAGCTGGGTTCTTCGCTTCACATGCAGTTGGACGAGTACAACGAGGTACAATTCACCCTTGATATTAATAAACTGCTGGTTCCTACACCTCCGCTTTATGAAACTGACGGTTCAGGCAATCCGGCTAAAGATCCCAACACCGGAGAGTATATCATTAAATCCGGAAAAGACCCTGATCGTTCTATCGTAAGCGGAATGGTGGGTTCGTTCAGCGATGCTCCCGGGGGATTCAGAGAGGAGATACGCGAGTTCAACCTAGGAGGAGGATTTGAGTACTGGTATGCCAAACAATTCGCCATCCGTGCCGGATACTTTAACGAGCCATCCACTAAGGGAGGAAGAAAATTCATTACGCTTGGATTGGGATTAAAATACACGGTGTTCGGTCTTGACTTTGCTTACCTCATTCCCACCGAGCAGCGCCATCCGCTCCAAAACACGTTGCGCTTTTCACTCTTGTTTGATTTTGACGCGTTTAAAGACGGAACAACTGATGAGAAAAAATAAAGAGAATAATTCAGCAGCACCCTTCAAGGCGGGGGGCGCATTCTTTGTATGAAGATACGAGTCGGTTTTGGTTACGATGTTCACGCATTACAGGAAGGAAAAGATTTCTGGCTCGGAGGCGTAAAGATAGATCATACGCATGGCGCTGTTGGTCATTCGGATGCCGACACCCTCATTCACGCTATGTGCGATGCGTTCCTGGGCGCAGCCAACCTGGGAGATATCGGCATTCACTTCCCGAATACTTCGGAAGAATTCAGGGGCATTGACAGCAAAAAACTTTTGAAGAAGGTTTCGGAAATGCTGAAGAAAGAAGGCTATGAAATCAGCAATGTGGATTGTACGGTTACTCTTGAATCCCCAAAAATTGTCTCCTACATCCCCGAAATGAAAAAGATACTTACTGAAGTGCTCCGCATCCCGCTGAAAAATATTTCCATCAAAGCCACCACCACCGAAAAGTTGGGATTTGTAGGAAGGGCAGAAGGAGTTTGTGCATACGCAATTTGCCTGTTGATGGGCTATTAGGTGCAATGTTTCTTGTTCAAAGTTCAAGGTTAAACTCCCCTTTTCGTATTTTCGTATAATCCCGATAGCTATCGGGACGTTTTTCGCAGGTTCATGTTTATCTACAACGTAACAGTTACTCTCGAAGATTCCATTCACGATGAATGGCTAAGGTGGATGAAGGACGTGCATATTCCCCATGTGATGCAAACCGGATTTTTTGTGGAGAACAGGATATGCAAATTGCTCACGGAAGAAAAGGAAACTACGTATGCCATTCAGTATACTTTTCGGGGTATGGATGATTTGCACAAATACCAAAAAGAACACGCTCCGAGACTTCAGCAAGACCATAAAGAAAAATTCAAAGACAAATTTGCTGCGTTCCGAACCATTTTAGAAATAATCTGAGCTAATCTGTCAAGCTGTGGCATCATTCGTATCCCCAAAAAAACATCTCGGGCAGCATTTTCTCAAAGATGAAAACATAGCGAAGAAGATCGTAAACTCCCTTTCCAGAAAAAGCGATTACAAAACCCTGATCGAAGTGGGCGCAGGAACGGGAGTGCTCACCAAATATCTTTTGCAGGACAAAACACTCGAAACATTCGTCATCGAAATAGACCGGGAGTCTGTTGCTTTTCTGAAAAAGAACTACCAGGAACTTGAAGGAAAAATAATTGAGAAAGATTTTCTGGCTTTTGAAACGAATTGGCTTCCCTCTTCTGTCTCCCCTCTTCCATTTTCCATTATCGGGAATTTTCCCTACAACATCTCCACACAGATCCTGTTCAAGGTCCTGGAATTTCGGAATCAAATTCCCGAGGTTGTTGGCATGTTCCAAAAAGAAGTGGCGGAGCGAATTGCAGCCCCTCCGGGAAATAAAACATATGGCATTCTCAGCGTTTTACTCCAGGCCTATTACAAAATAGAATATCTGTTCACTGTAAACCCGCAGGTATTTGTTCCACCCCCTCATGTGAAATCAGGAGTGATACGGCTTACACGAAACAATGTTCAAAAACTGGATTGCGATGAGGAATTATTTTTCAAAGTGGTAAAGGCCGGATTTAATCAGCGGAGAAAAACATTAAGAAACTCCTTAGGTTCAAGGTTCAAGGTTCAAGATTTAAAGTCCGAGCTTCTCAGTAAACGAGCAGAGCAACTTTCAGTAAAAGATTTTGTATTGCTCACTCAGGCACTCGCACAACTTCCCTCCCCTTCGGGGAGGGACAGGGAGGGGTGATTATTTCAGCGTTCCCAAACTATCCAATTCTTCGACACCCAAACTAGGAGGCATGATATTGTTGCGGATTTTATAAATGACAAACTCTGCAGCTTTTGTTGCCTGGTCTTTTGTCTTGAAACCACGATTGCCGTTGATGGCCGGAATATGGGGCTGATGCACGTACAGCGCATCGTAAATTAATATGTCATATCCGAACCCTGTCAGGTTAGCTTCCTTATTTTCAAAAACCTTTATATCGATCTTCGCGTTCTTGTAAGGGCTTTCTTTAGGAGTTTCATCCTTTTGCCTCTCCGCCATTTCTTTCATCTCCATTTCTTCGTGCGACATGGCGCCCGCTGATTGTACCCGGACAGAATCCCCGCCCTCATTTTTGCTTTCATCGTTTCCGTTGCCGCATGAAAACAAAAATAAAATTGCGGGAAAAAGAATAGAATATTTTTTCATAGTGAATATTTTGTGTTGCTAAATTACATTTTTTTTGCTAATGGGTTTAATCTTTCCTATTTAAATTTTGTTACTATAATAGCAATTTAAAAGGAATTTTATTGTTTAGCCGGAATCCTTAAGTTATCCGGGGAACAGAATATCAGGTAATCGGGATATAAAATTCCTGCAACACTTTTTCTTCATTCTGCCAGCACAATTCCCGTGAAGCGATTAAACAATTTTCTTTCCAACACTTTCTTTTCTCGGAATCATTGAGCATGAAATTAATTTTTTCAGCAATATGGTTCGGCTGGTGGTTCTCTATTAATTTTCCAATATCAAACCTTAAAAATATTTTCCGTATCTCCACAAGGTCTGAAGCCAGCACAGGAACTCCTGCATGTACAAAATCAAAAATTTTGTTTGGCAAGCTGTAGCGGTAGTTAATATTGTTGTCTTTATCGAGAGAAATGCCAATGTCAGCATGTGAGGTATAATTCCACAATTCCTCAAAGGGAGCTTTTTTCCGGAAGACTACTTTTTCGTCCATGTTTAATTGCAATGTTTTTGCTTTTACTTCCTTCAAAATATCTCCATCGCCTACAATGAGCAGAATCGCATCATTCACAAACTGCATGGCTTCAATTGCTTCTAATAGTCCCCTGTCCACATTTACCGAACCCTGGTAAAGAATTATTTTTTTGTCTTCAGGCAGGTTGAGTTCTTTTTTGGTCTTGGGTTTCCGGTCATTGCGTTCAATCAATATAGGAAAGTTCCTTACTACTTTCACATCCACCGCATATTCATCTTTATATAATTTCGCTATTGAATCATTAACCGTGTATATGGCTTTCAACTTTGGAAAAATATATTTTTCGATAGACTTCCATATCTTTTTAACAAAAGGCCTCCCCTCCAGCTCCGGCACTCCCGTGTAATATTCATGGCTGTCGTGAACAAGTTTGTCTCCCTTTATTTTAGCGGCACAATAATTTGCAAGCAGTGTATCGAGGTCGTTGGCTACCAGAACATCCGTGCGATGAAACAGGAGATAAAAAAATAACCTCAGGTTGTATTCTGCATAAAACAATGGACCCGTTTCAAAAAACAAGAACAATCGTTTGGTTTTGTAGGAGCGCTTACCGAGCGGAAGGCTTTTTCTGCGTCTTCTGCCAAGCAGGGTAACATCAAATCCACTCCTTTCAAGAAACAGGCACACTTTATGCACCCGTTGTTCCGAGGTAAGGTCATTCGTAACCGATAAAATGACTTTTCTTTTCATTCTGAATATTTCGATAGATGCTATTTCAAAAAAATGCTTCCCTTCGGACCTGCGGTCGTCCCGCTTTGGCGGGATGCTCAGGGTAAACCGGCATCAGCATGACCATTCCGGGTAGTATGATTTTTGAGATGGCTTTAACAAAAATAAGTCATTTATCTGAGGGGTAGTTTATTGTTTTCAAAATAAAATGACAGCTGATTAGTTTATCTTTGTTTCATGTTTGGGATCATTCTTGCCATTGGATATACTGCACTTTTTATTTTTCTTATCCGAAAAATAAAATTCTTCCAAACAGAGCATATTTCTCAAAATCTTATATCGCTTGTTTTTATTCTGAAGATCATTGCAGGAACTGCCCTTTGGTTTGTTTACACGCGTCATTATTCAGAGCGTTTAACTGCTGACATCTTCAAATATTTTGATGATGGGAAAGTAATTTACAATGCCCTTTTTTCAAAACCAATTGATTACTTCAAAATGCTGTTTGGAATTCCCGATGCATCGCTCAATCATTATTACAGGGACGACATGCGGCACTGGTCCAGGGAATTTAACCAGGGCATGTATAACGAAAACAGGACTTTAATACGATTTAACGCGCTGATAGATGTTTTTTCTTTCGGACACTATCATGTTCACACGGTCTTCATGTGCTTTCTTTCCACCATGGGCTTAATGGGGATATTCAAAACATTTTCATCCTTTCTTTCCGGCAAAACAAAAGAACTTTTTGTCGTTACTTTTTTGCTGCCCTCCGTGATCTTCTGGAGCTCCGGTGTTCTGAAAGAGGGATTGATACTTTTTGCACTTGGAATGTGCCTCTATCATTATTATAAATTACTGAACGAAAAGATCGCGATTCCGCGCATCGCATGGTTGGGTATGTTCCTGTTCCTGCTTTCAATTACAAAGCTATACATCCTTCTCATTATTCTGCCGGTTCTTACCGCGCATGCATGGATAAGTAAAACCAATTATTCTTATCCGGAAATTAAATACCTCGCAGCGCTTGCAATATATTTTTCCATTGGGTTATTGATGCCTAAATATAATTTCCCGTTCATGCTGATGGAAAAACAGCGTCAGGCAGTGTACATGGCCCAGGGAGGGAGCTACCTTGCCAATCACGACACGAAAAGGTTCGTGTACATAGACCCCAAAAATGAAAAGCGCATTATTCCAATCAAAGGTAAGCCCGGCTTTTGTAAAATTGTCCCCGGGGTTCCGTACGTGTCATGGAACATGGAAACTTTTCTAGACAGCGCGTATATTGAACACGCCTCCGACACAAACGCCTACTGGATCTTTTACAATCAGGCGGCTGCCGGCAGCAACATCAAAATTCCTTCTCTCAATGGCACCTTCCTGAGTATTCTCAAAAATACTCCTGTGGCTTTTTCAAATACATTCCTTCGCCCCTATATTTTTGAAACAAAAAATCCCCTGATGCTGCTTTCTGCCATTGAGAATTGCCTGATATTAGTTATAACTTTTGTTTGCGTACTTTTCTGCTACAAAAATGTTCCGAACAGGCACTTGGTTTATTTCTGTCTCACGACCGTCATCTTGCTTTTTGCACTGATCGGGCTCACTACCCCTGTAATGGGAGCGTCTGTTCGGTACAAAATACCTGTTTTACCCTTCCTGTTAATTGCATTCCTGTTGATACTTGACAAAGAAAAATTGCTGAAAAAGTTCCCCTTCCTGAAAAAAATTATTGCCTGATAAATTTTCTACATTTGCCCAAGTCAATCCTCAAAAATGAATTTCAACCAACTTTTCAGAAAAAAATCTGCCGAAAAAACTTTTACTGATGCTGGCGCTCATGGCTCCCTTCACAAAGTGCTTGGCGTAAAGGATCTCACCCTTTTCGGGATAGCCGCCATCATTGGCGCGGGAAGCTTTAGCAGTATTGGCTCGGCCTGCTTCACAGGGGGACCCGGAGTTATTCTTTTATTTATGATATGTGCCGTTGCCTGCGGATTTACCGCACTTTGTTATGCTGAATTTGCTTCGCGCGTTCCGGTATCCGGCAGCGCTTATACCTACGCATACGTATCCTTCGGAGAATTATTTGCATGGATCATCGGATGGGCGCTTATCATGGAATATTCTATTGGAAATATTTATGTAGCTTTTTCCTGGAGCGGATATTTCTGCAATCTGCTTGAAGGATTCAACATTCATTTACCTGCATGGCTTTCTATTAACTACATGGAATCGCATCAGGCATTTACAGATAATGCTGCTGGGAAAGGACTGGAAGCGTGGAGCAACGCACCACAGATTGCAGGACTACGAATGATTTTTGACCTTCCTGCAGTTTTCATCAATGTGCTTATCACCTGGCTGGTTTACAAAGGGGTTAAAGAATCGCGCAACGCCAGCAACACAATGGTGATTGTAAAACTTGCGATTATCACGCTGGTAATCGGAGTAGGAATTTTTTATGTGGACATCGCTAACTGGACACCCTTTATGCCGAATGGTTTCACCGGAGTGATGGCAGGAGTTTCAGGAGTATTTTTCGCCTACATTGGTTTTGACGCAGTTTCCACGCTTGCCGAAGAAAGTGAAAACCCGCAGCGCGACCTTCCCAAAGGAATGATCTATTCCCTTGTAATATGCACCGTGATATTTATTGTCCTTGCGCTTGTTCTTACGGGCATGGTTTCTTATACTGAACTCAATGTGTCTGATCCTCTCGCAGAAATTTTCGCCATGAAAGGCGTGAAGTGGATGCTCTTTATTGTCTCCTTTGCCGCTGTAGTAGCTATGACCAGCGTAATACTGGTTTTTCAAATGGGACAGCCCCGCATCTGGATGAGCATGAGCCGCGATGGATTGCTTCCGAAAAAATTCTCATCCATACATCCAAAATATAAAACACCGGGGTTTGCCACCATTGTAACAGGGTTGGTAGTGGGCATACCGATATTTTTCACCGATAGGCAATTTGTACTCGATTTTACCAGTATCGGAACGCTTTTTGCTTTTGTATTGGTTTGCGGAGGTGTTCTCATGCTTCCGAAAAATACAGGCGAAAAGACGAAAGGGAAATTTCAACTGCCATACATAAACGGAAAATGGATTGTTCCCGGAATTATCGGATTGCCTGCGCTTCTTTTATTTTTGTTCAACAAAGAATTTCTTATTTCTGTCTTTGATGTTAATGCGGAGAATGCCGCAGTAAACATTCCCCTGCTTATTTTCTTTTTCATCTGCGTGATCATATCCGTACTTTCTTTTCTGAAAAACTTTTCACTCATTCCTGTTCTCGGACTTCTATCCTGCTGTTATTTATTAACCGGCATGGCGGCAGTCAACTGGAAATGGTTTTTCATCTGGTTCCTTATCGGGCTGGCGATCTACTTTGCGTACAGTTTCAGAAAAAGCAAACTTAACCTCTCCCCTACCCTCTCTCCAAATCAGAGAGGAGAATAACTAATGCACCATGGCTTATAAAGATTATTCTGTTTTAAGTAAACTAAAGGGAGAGGTATGACTGCTCTCATCACAGGCGCAACTTCAGGGATCGGCAAAGCATCTGCTGAATTATTTGCTAAAAATAGCTGGAATCTTATCATTACCGGAAGAAGAAAAGACCATCTGGAAGCGGTTGCAGCTGACCTGCAGAAGAAATACAAGATCAAAACCATCTGCCTGAATTTTGATGTGCGGAACCTGAAAGAAGTTGTAAAAAATATCGACAGCATCAAAGGCGAATGGAAAAATATTGACCTGCTCCTGAACAACGCAGGGCTTGCATCTGGTTTAAGTACGATTCAGGAGGGAAATATTGAGGATTGGGAAGTGATGATTGACACTAACATAAAAGGTTTGCTGTACATGACCCGCTATATTGCTCCGATGCTGATCGAAAAAAACAAAGGGCACATCATCAATGTTGCTTCGCTTGCCGGAAAACAGGTTTATCCGAACGGAAACGTGTACTGTGCAACCAAATTTGCCGTAGATGCGCTCAGCAAAGCGATGCGTATGGATATGATACAACATGGAATCCGCGTAACAAACATTGCTCCCGGACTGGTGGAAACGGAGTTTTCGATGGTGCGTTTCAAGGGAGATGCAGAACGTGCTAAAAAAACGTATGAGAACATAAAAGCGCTTTCGGCCGAAGACATTGCCGAAATAATTTACTGGGCTGCATCACGTCCCGCACATGTAAATATCAATGATATTGTAATTACTCCAACGGCTCAGGCAAATGCATATATTGTAAATAGAAATACAAAATAACTTTCACCACTAAGACACACTAAGAACACAAAGGCTCACTAAGAAATGACAACACAGAAGTGTGTAAATGATATTGCGTACCAAACTGTAGGATGTGCAATTGAAGTGCACAAACACATGGGACCTGGACTACTCGAATCTGTACATGAAGAATGTTTGGTTGACGAGTTGATAACAGTTGGCTTATTTCCTAAAAGACAAATCGCGGTTCCAATCTCCTATAAAGGAAAAGAATTAGCATCTCCACTTAAACTAGATTTGATTATTAATGACTTAGTGATTGTAGAAATAAAATCCGTAGAGGTTCTACTGCCTGTTTTTACTGCACAATTACTAACCTACCTCAAACTTTCAGGAGAACCAAAAGGATTATTGATTAACTTCAACTGTGAGAATATTACAAAACATTTAATTCCACTTGTTACCGATGAATTTGCCAAACTTCCCAAACCTTAGTGTTTCTAAGTGGCCTGAGTGCCTTAGTGGTAAATGGCTGTTTGGTCTTTTGGTCATTTTCGTTTCAGCATGTTCAAGCCCCATCCAAAAAGAAAAAGCCGATCTCATTGTACACAACGCAGTGGTTTATACAGTTGACTCAACTTTTTCTATAACTGAAAGCTTCGCGATAAAAGACGGAAAAATAATTGCAGTAGGAAAAAATGATTCCATTCTTGCAAAATACGATGGACAAAAATTGGACGCGCAGGGAAAAGCCATTTTCCCGGGACTTATTGATGCTCATTGCCATTTTGATTCCTATGGACTGGGGCTGCAAAAAGTGGATCTCGTGGATACTAAATCTTTTGATGAAGTGATGCATCGGGTGGTAGAGTTTTCAAAAAGCACCCGAACAGAATGGGTAGCAGGAAGGGGTTGGGATCAAAACGACTGGAATATAAAGGAATTTCCAGACAAAGAAAAATTAGACTCTCTCTTTCCGACCACTCCTGTTTTTCTGTCCAGGATTGACGGGCATGCCGCATTGGTGAATGCCGAGGGGCTTAAAAGGGCCAACGTAACGGAAAAAACAAAAATAAACGGAGGAATTGTAGAACTAAAAAACGGGAAACTTACGGGTATTCTCATTGATAATGCCATTGATCTTGTGGCAAGTAAAATTCCAACTGCCGGCAAACCGGAAACAAGAGCCGCTCTGCTCCTGGCTCAGAAAAATTGTTTTGCAGTCGGCTTAACAACGGTGGATGAGGCGGGTTTGGACAAACAAACCATTGACCTGATGGATGAGATGCAAAAAAATGGAGAACTGAAAATGCGGGTATATGCTATGCTTACAGACAATAAAGAAAACCTGGATTATTACCTGGAACACGGTCACTACAAAACAGAAAGACTGAATGTGCGCTCATTCAAATTCTATGCCGATGGCGCACTGGGTTCCCGCGGAGCTTGTTTGCTTCAACCCTACTCCGATAAACAGGAACAGCAGGGATTCCTGTTGAATACAAAAGAATATTACGCAGAGATGGCACAAAAAATGATGGAAAAAGATTTTCAGATGTGTACTCATTGCATAGGAGATTCCGCTCACAGATTCCTTCTGGACACTTATGGGCACGCATTGGGAGGGAAGAATGACTACAGGTGGAGAATAGAACACGCACAGGTGATCAATCCGGCCGATTTTGAGAAATACACAAAATACTCTGTGATCCCATCGGTTCAGTCAACACACGCCACTTCCGACATGTATTGGGCAGAAAAACGCCTCGGTCCCGAACGCGTAAAAGGCGCCTATGCCTACAAAGACGCATTAAATGCTGCGGGCGTTATTGCCCTCGGAACAGATTTTCCGGTGGAAAATATCAATCCCCTGCACACGTTCTATGCATCCGTGGCAAGAAAAGACCTGAAAGGATTTCCTGATAGGGGGTTTCAGATGGAAAACGCTTTAACAAGAGAAGAAACGCTGAAAGGAATGACTATCTGGGCTGCCTATTCCAACTTTGAGGAAAAGGAAAAAGGAAGCATAGAACCCGGCAAGTTTGCAGATTTTGTAATCCTGGACAAGGATATAATGAAAATAAATATCGATGAAGTTCCAAATGTAAAAGTGATTTATACATTTGTGAACGGGGAAAAAGTTTATTTAAAATAATCGTTATTGCGAGGGGCCGCTTCGAGATGACGATAAAAATATACATTATGCAAAAAATATTCTTTCTTATGTCAGCTTCAGCGCTGTTTTTCTCTTTCAGCAAACCCGCAACTGATTATCCTTTTGACCAATGGGATGCTGCAACGCTTGAAAAGGCAAACTCCGCAAAAGAGGCTGCCGGCTATACAGAAGAAGAAAAGAAGGTAATTTATTATACGAACTTAGCCCGTCTGAATCCTGATCTTTTCGGAAAAACTTATTTCCAGAAATACATGGACTCCACCAAAACAAAATTCACTTCGTTTGCCAATTCGCTTAAAAATGATTTGCAGATAAAATATAAACCCATGGAGATTCTTACTGTAAAACAGGATTTAACAGATGAAGCTATTGACCACGCGAAGGATTCCGGGAAAAAAGGAAACCTTGGGCATTTCACTTCTGACGGAAAAAGCTATGATTTCCGGATGAAAAAATTCAAGAATGTTTATGGAAGCACGGCCGAAAATTGCGACTACGGACACCATACCGCCCTGGCAATTGTCATTCATTTGCTTATTGACGAAGGACAGGGAACTATAGAGCATCGCAAAACGATTATGGATAAGAATCTGAAATACATTGGTGTTTCAATCCAGTCACACAAAAAAGAAAAATGGACCTGCGTGATGGATTTTGCAAGCGACAAGAACTAAAGTGAAAAAAACAGGCGCTCCAAAAAAGCGTTTAGACTGTTTACGGCTATATCTAATTTCCAGTTTTTCTTATTCCTTCTTTCCACATAGTTGGAAATTGCGCGCACCTGAACGCAGGAGGTCTTAAACTCCTGACAGGCAAAGAAAAAGGCAGCCCCTTCCATGCTTTCTATATCAGGATTGAATTTTTTTACAACTTTTTTGATGCTTGCTGTATTTCCATGAACAGTATTCACTGTGATGGCATTAACCTGCGGTAAACTTCCAATAACTTGTTTGATGTTTGCTGTTTGTCGCTTGTTGTTCAATCCTTGAGCCTTGAACCTTGAACCGGAAATCTGCTGATCTAATCCTAATTCCTCCAGTGTCATAAACCCGCCCCCGTCCTCCGATCCCATATCCGCAAAGCAGTCGCTCACAACATTCACAACTGTTCCGGGCGGAATACTCTTGTTAAAACTCCCTGCAACTCCCGCATTGACCACTAAGGCATATTTGTTACGGAGGATACTTCCAAGGTGAAACGCGGTTGCGGTCATACCAACGCCTGTTATTAAAACACCAACAGAATGTTTACCAAAACGGTGCTTGGATAGAGCGTCCCCAGATGAAACCTTTTTAAGTTTTTTCAATAAAGGATTTATTTCGAATTTAGTGGCTGAAACAAGCAGGATTTTCATGCTCCAAATATACTAATGATAAACGCTGCTGTGAGCAGAGTTTTTATATTTGCAGCCTCATAAATTGACATGGTTTACATCACACGCAGAGAGCAGTTTTCGGCAGCGCATAAACTGCATCGCGAAGATTGGTCTGCAGAAAAGAACGAGCAAGTGTTTGGCAAATGCGCTAATCCCAATTGGCACGGGCATAATTACCAGCTTTGGGTTACCGTAAAAGGCGAACCGAACCCGGATACAAGTTTTGTAGTGAATCTATCCGATGTAAGCACTATAGTCCGCGAAAAAGTAATTGCAAAACTTGACCACAAGAATATTAATCTGGATGTTGATTTCATGAAAGGAAAACTTGCTTCCACTGAAACAATCGCGACAGAGATATGGAAACAAATTGAAGACCCGATCAAAAAACTGGGCTGTGAATTGCACAGTGTAAAGATCCAGGAAACTGAAAATAATTATGTAGAATATTTTGGTAAATAATCCCCATGAGCAATTACAAAAAAATTGACGAATACGACCAGAAGATCACCCAAAAGCTTTCAGAACACTATAAAGGGATACTGAAACTCTCGGGCGATGATATTGACCGCGAAGGCGTTCTGAAAACTCCTGAGCGAGCTGCCAAAGCCATGCAATTTCTTACACATGGCAACTGCATTAATCCTGCCGATATTCTAAAGTCTGCCATCTTTAAAGAAGAATACAAGCAGATGGTTTTGATAAAAGATATTGAAGTGTACTCTTTGTGCGAGCATCATTTACTGCCCTTTTTCGGGAAAGCCCATATCGCCTACATCCCAAACGGAAAAATTGTAGGTCTCAGCAAGATCCCAAGAGTGGTGGACGCTTTTGCCCGCAGGTTACAGGTGCAGGAAAGGCTCACCACACAGATCCGTGATTGCATACAGGAAACCCTGAATCCCCTGGGTGTTGCTGTGGTTATTGAAGCAAAACACCTCTGCATGCTTATGCGCGGGGTACAGAAACAAAATTCTGTTGCCACCACATCCGCCTTTACCGGAGAATTTCTGGAAAACTCAAAAACACGAGATGAATTTATCCAACTTGTTAGTGGAAAACTTCATTAAAAATAAAAACATAATTTTTCTTTTACTTTTTGCAATCTGTAATCTGCAATTTGTAATCTGTAATTCTCAGGATTACCTCGGCTTTGCAAACAGCCCTTTTGCCGGAGTAACCGGTATTGATGTAAATCCTGCTTCCATCGTAAACAATCCGCGCAAATGGGATATCACCCTTTTCGGAATGAATCTGGGTGTTGGCAATAATTACATGGGGCTTCAGAAACGCGCGCTTGAACACACAGGAAAACTTACTACAGGAGATTACCCGGCTTTCAGCGATGAGGACTTTATCAATAATTATCTTTCTAAACGCGATAATGGAAAACCTATTTCCGTTCATGTTGCCTTGAATCTTACGCTGCCTTCCTTCATGTTCACGCGCAAAAAACACAAAGATGCTTTTGCATTTACTTGCAAATCAAGAATTTATGCTAATGTGGATGGAATTGACCCGGATATTGTTCAACTGGCGCTATCCGGAGGAACGGACAGTACTCTTTTCTTCCAGGACCTCACAGCAACGGGGATAAGCGCTCAAACCATGATCTGGAATGAATATGGCATCACCTACGGAAAAACCGTCATGCAAACAAATAATGAACGCTTGAATGTAGCCGGCCGGCTGAAACTTTTACAGGGTTTATATTCTATGTATGTTTTCATTAAAGACGTGAATTATAAATTTTATGAGAAAGACAGCCTTCTGGTTTTAAGCTCACAGGTTAATTACGGCCACTCATCCAATCTTGAATTTAATCCGGAGGCTGCTAAATTCGGGTTCGGAGGAAAACCATCCTTCGGTCTTGATCTGGGCGCTTCCTATGAATTTTATTCGCTTACAGAGGTGCGTTCAAAAATGTCATCACAGTCAAACACAACCCCTCTTCAGCACGATTATAAATACAAATTAGGATTCTCCCTGCAAGACCTGGGATGGATCAAATTTCTCAAGCCTGAACATGCGCGCGATTTCACCATGGAGGTTAACCAGGATCTTGATTTCTCCTCGCTGCAGGGATCGGGTGAAACTCCTTTGGCGGATGTTGACGATTCCCTCCATGCGAAATACAAGATGGACGCATCGGATGATAAGTTCCGCATGAACCTGCCCACGCTTGCCAGCTTACAGGGGGATTATTATGCAGGAAAGAATATTTCAGTAAACTCCACTTTAAATTACGCGTTTCAGTTCAGGAATAACGCAAATAAAATTCATGAGATAACTGCTTTCAGCATCACTCCCCGCTGGGACTGGAAATGGCTGGGGTTTTATATGCCTTTCTCCTACAACAAATATTCGCATGTTCGTATGGGCGCAAGCGCGCGCATCGGGCCGCTCATCGTAGGAATGGCAGATGTGCTTCCGCTTATTTCAAAACGAGATGTGTACGGAGTTGACCTGCATGTTATGCTCAAAGTTCCGCACATTCATCTGAAGAAGAAAAACAAGCATCCCAGAAGCAAGAGCAAGTTCAATACAAACAGAGAAGATGCCAAAAAGACGGCTAAGAAAAATAAGGATAAAAGTCATATGCCTAAAAAAGACTCTGCTAAAAAGAAGAAAGATCATAATATTAAATCAGCAAATAGAGATCAGAAAGCCCGAAAACACATTTTTCCCAGGGTACACATCTTCAAAAACAAGCGAAAACACAAGGCAAAACCTGAAAACAGGGATAATATCATCTACTTTCAACTTTAGTCATATTGCATGAATTTATTTATTTGTACGGATAACAGATTTTTTTCGGATTTACGGAAATACAAATTGTATTTGCTGTAAATTTGCATACGATCGTTATTTGCGCCCTATTTTGAAAATGTACTAATTTATTCAGGCATAGTATAGCACGATGTTTGCTTAGACCTGCTCAAATTACCATCACCATGAAAAAAGTTACCCTTGCCATTATACTGTTGTTCGCAGCCGTACCGGCATTTTCCCAAAAATCCAATTTGATATTTTTTACGGAAAACGGACAGCCCTTCACCCTGATGATGAATGGCATTACGTATAACAAAACCCTTCAAACAAACGTAAAGATTGAGAATTTGAATCCCGGGCCCTATTCCGTTAACATTAAATTCCTTGATACCATTTACGCAAATGTTATTGATAAAATAAAACTGGACGATGGTTTGGAAGTTACCTACGTTGTGAAATATAACGCAAATTCAGATTTTGATAAAAACGTCAAGAAGCTGGGCAAAGAGCTTTTCTCCACCAAACCCGTTTCTGTAGTACAGGATGAAAAAGAAAATATCGATAAAGCTCCCGGAAAATTCAATCTGGCGGTAATGTCAAAAACCAAACTTTCGCAAAACAGCCAGGCTGCGACCGCTGCTCCAAACACTCCGGTAACTTCTACACAGACAGCCAATAACCAGACTGCCCCTGTAACGCAGGATGAAACACACTATCGGGGAAGCGGAGATCCGATGAAAGGGCTGAATGTGGTTAAAGCCAAGGAAATGGTGGTGGGAAATTATTATGCGGTGATCATTGGGATTGACAAATACAAGGGTACCTGGATGCCTTTAAAGAACGCGGTAAATGATGCAAAAGCTATTGAAACAACGCTTAGGGCTAAATATAAGTTCGACTACTTCCATACCCTTTATAACGAGCAAGCAACCCGCAAATCGGTTATCACGGAGCTGGAGTGGCTTGCACAAAATGCAAAACCAAATGATAACGTATTTATTTATTATTCAGGTCACGGAGAATACAAACAGGACCTCCACAAAGGTTTCTGGGTACCTGTGGATGCCATCACAACCACTACAGCAGATTATATTTCCAACAACGACATTCAAACCTACCTTTCAGGGATTAAGTCAAAGCACACTTTATTAGTTTCCGATGCCTGCTTCAGCGGAGACATTTTCAGGGGGAATACCATTTCCGTTCCTTTCGAAGATTCCGAAAAATATTACAAGGAAGTTCACGGTTTATCCTCCCGTCAGGCAATGACTTCCGGAGGTGTTGAGCCTGTTATGGACGGAGGAAAGAACGGGCACTCTGTATTTGCCTATTACTTTCTGAAATCACTGAACGAGAATGAAAGTAAATTTTTTGATATTGGTCAGTTGTATAATACCCTCAAGATTCCCGTTGTAAACAATTCCGACCAAACCCCCAAACTTTCTCCTATCAAGGATACAGGCGATGAAGGCGGGCAGTTTATTTTTATTAAGAAGTAGGACACTAACACCCCTGCCCCTGAAGGGGAAAAGGACACAAGGGAGTGTTGATATTTCCACATTTCATTTCGGTTTCGAATCGGCTGTCATTCGTACATTCGTAAAAATTAGTTATTCGTAGTTTTATGAAGGCATACATTTTCCCCGGACAAGGATCTCAGTTCTCAGGAATGGGTAAAGACTTGTATGAGAACTCGCCCGTTGCAAAAGCGCTGTTTGAAAAAGCTAACTCTATACTCGGTTTCCGGATCACAGATACCATGTTTGGAGGAACCGAAGAGGAATTGAAACAGACAAAAATAACCCAGCCGGCCATTTTTCTACACTCAGTGATTCTTGCAAAAACTCTTGGCGGGGCATTTCAACCCAATGCAACTGCAGGGCACTCCCTTGGAGAGTTTTCAGCGCTGGTATCTGCCAACGCGCTCACGTTTGAAGACGGTCTTTCGCTTGTGTACAAACGCGCTATGGCCATGCAGAAGGCCTGCGAAGCAAACCCCAGCGCCATGGCTGCCATTTTGAATCTGGACGATAAAATTGTTGAAGATATCTGCACAGAGATCACAAACTCAGGCGAAGTGGTGGTTGCTGCCAATTATAACTGTCCGGGGCAGTTGGTTATTTCGGGATCCATCAAAGGCGTGAACATGGCCTGCGAAAAGCTGAAAACTGCCGGGGCTAAGCGCACATTGGCACTTCCTGTAAGTGGCGCTTTTCACTCTCCGCTCATGGAACCCGCTAAAAAAGAGCTTGCGGAGGCTATTAACACTACCAATGTTTCACAACCGGTTTGTCCTGTCTATCAGAATGTAACTGCCTGTCCGGTAACAGATCCTGCAGAAATAAAAAAGAACCTGATCGCACAGCTCACCGCTCCCGTGCGATGGACCCAAACCATTCAAAGGATGACAGCCGATGGAATAAATTCATACGTGGAAGTGGGGCCGGGAAAGGTGTTGCAGGGATTGGTTAAGAAAGTGAACAAGGACGCAGAAGCAGTTTCTGCATAAGTAGACAATAGGCAGTAAACAATAGACAACTAAACGACAAATGCAAAGGAAATATTTAATTGGGGCTGTTCTTGTCTACTGTCTATTGTCTACCGTGTACTGCTCCGGGCAGTTCTTCCAGGGTATCGGCATCACCGCAGGCGTTACAAAGGCCAAACAAAAATGGTTTCTTGAAATGCCGGATGCTTCTACACAAATCATCAAAAAGAAAAATATCATCGGCTTC
>SCSP01000091.1 GCA_004297845.1 Bacteroidota bacterium
TATGCCGGTGCAACCCGCAGCATCGGTTAAAGTTACAGAATACGTAGTGGTAACGCTGGGAGCGGCTACTATATTAGCAGTAGTGGCGCCTGTGTTCCATGAATAGGTGATGCCTCCCGATGCGGAGATAAACACATTTTGTCCTACACAAACCGTGCTGCTTGGATCGGAAGATATAACTGCCGTAGCGGTACATCCGCTGCCACCGCATTTTACATATTTACCCACCCAAATATCATTTTCAACTGCACTGCTTAGAGTAGTTGTTCCCACGTTAAAAGTTTTATTAGCGCTGATAACGCCTGCCACATATACATTGCCCAAAGGATCGCTGGATGTATAAACCGTTGAAAGTTGTCCTCCCGCGCCTTCAGTAAGATAATCGCTGCATATCACATTGCAATTGGGGTCCAGAACGACTATATACATAGGATAAGAGCCGCTTACATATATGCTGGTTGATGGACCGAAATCAACTTGCTGATTAACCGCAGCCATTCCTGCTACATAAACATTTCCTGAAGGATCCACCGTTACATCAGATTGTTCCAGATTTGCACTGCCAGGGGCGCTTAAATCGGCTATCGGCAGCGCACAAATCGCAGATCCGGAGGAGGCGCTGTATTTAACAAAAAAACCATCCCAGAATCCATAAGTAGGAACCGTGATAGAACCAAAAGAAACAGTTGAGATACTTGGGATGGTATGAACAGTTCCTGTTACATACACCGCGCTTCCGGATGGGTCAACAACCACCGATGCGAATCCCGCTTTCCAATTCTGTGCCGATGTGCTGGTCCAAAGAAGATTACCCGAAGCATCGTATTTAACAAGCCAACCATCAAACGAAGCGCCAGGTGATACAGCAACGCCACGTCCTGCAATATAAACATTTCCGGAAGCATCGGCAGCCATGTCAAATGGATATACCGAAGTGTTTTTAGCCCATAGCACATTGCCGGATGCATCGTACTTGGCTAGGAAATATCCTGAACCGGTGGTGGTGAGGGTAATGTTGTTGCCAAAAGTGATGGAAGGAGAAGTAGATAACCCTGCCAGATAAATATTTCCGGAAACATCGGCAACCGCGCAGTAGGCTACATCACCCCCCGTGCCTCCTGCACCTCTTGCCCAAAGCACATTGCCCGAAACATCATATTTTACAAGAAAAAGGTCAGAATTTCCTGCATAGGGCAGAGTGGTAGAACCAAAGGTGATTGGTTGATTAGAACCAGAACCATAAGTTCCTGCTGCATACACGTTGCCCGAAGCATCGGGAGCTACGCCCCAGCCAGAGCAAGAAGCTCCCGCGTAGTTAACACCATTTGCCCAAAGCGCGTTGCCCGATACATCATATTTAGCAATAAAAAAATTATACGCAGCGCCTGAAACGGTACCGGTCAGGATAGTGGAGCCAAAGGTCATGGTAGGCGACCAATTGGTGTCAAAACTTCCTGTTACATAAACATTCCCAAAAGCATCGGCAGCAGAACCGTTACAATTACCCACCCCATGAGATTGTTTAGCCCAGGTCCAGGTGCCCTGGGAAAAAGAGTTGACAGTTGGCAACAGGCAAATTGCCATAACGCAAACTGCAAGGAATCCCGACTGAAATTCCTCTGACAGCTTATTGGCTGATAGATTCTTTGTTTTCATGTTATGGGTTGGTTTAGCCACGAATTTCACCAATTACCGCTAATTTGTACTTAGTGCAAATTCGTGTAATTCGTGGCGGTTAGTTGTTGTTTATACTGTTTATGAAAATTTTTGTTACACATTCAACATGATTATTTCTGTATAATAATCTTTTCATTGAATATGGCATCGCCTGTTTTTAGTTTCAGAAAATAAATTCCGTTAGGCTGGTCAAGATTGATTATTGTTGATTGGCTATTGATGATTGATGAATAAACTTTTTCTCCCATTACATTATATATCTCCAAATCTGTAATCTGTAACCTGTAATCTGTAACCTGTAACCTGTAACCTGTAACCTGAAATTCCCCGTTAGAAGGATTGGGCCATACTTCCACCTGCAGCCCATCCGCGTTAAGCGGAGCTATGCCGGTTGCCGTGCAGCCAAGATCCACCGGAACCGTAAGAGTGCCTATGCCGGTGCAACCCGCAGCATCGGTTAAAGTTACAGAATACGTAGTGGTAACGCTGGGAGCGGCTACTATATTAGCAGTAGTGGCGCCTGTGTTCCATGAATAGGTGATGCCTCCCGA
>SCSP01000092.1 GCA_004297845.1 Bacteroidota bacterium
TTTCGTAAACGGAATATTGCACGATATTTTTGTACTCAAAGCTCACAAAGGAGAGTATAACCGTGATCTACTGCGCCTTCTCATGGATGGACACGTACTCATTTTTGGAGGAGCCATCATGTTCGTGTGCTGGCTGATGTTGATGAGCAAAATACAGTGTGCAGTACCCATTGCTGTCATTGTTGCTATAGGAATGCTTGTTTATTGCACGATGATATTTCCATTTCTGAAATCATTTGGAACAATCACAATAAGCATAATGGTAATTGTAGTTTGTTTACGCGCTTATTCAACTTTCCCCAGCATTTGGGAGATCATGGAGAAGTACAGGTAAGATGCTGATTGCCGATAAAATTTAGGTAACAACTATTTCCCCTCCGCCTTTTTAGGCGCAAGGTTTATTGCAACCCCTGTACCAAAACAAAATCCGCTGAAGTTGATCGTATAGGTATAATCCATGTTTTTCCCGAATTTACCAAAACGATATTTCGGAAAAGCAAGATTCGCAATGATTCCCACCTTCTCCGAAACATAGAACCTCGCTGTAAAATGAAGATCGAACGCGCTGCCCATGGAACCGTAAATATCACCGGTGCCATCGTTCGGGTTATAGCGAACACCTGCAATGCCTAACTTTAAGCCTGCCATCATATCTGTTTTGGGCCGTCTGAGAAAATGAAAATCAAAAAGAAAATTTGCATCCAGTCCTCTTAATGTTGGGTTGCTGCCAGTTGCTCCTGCTGAATCCAGATAATTGCTGTAAGCTAATGAAGTACCCATGGATATTTTCTTTCCTGTTCCCCATGTCATCTGCGGAGTAAAAACAATGCTTGCCGCGCCTGACTTAGATTCGATCTTTGTTTGGTTATCGGTAACCGTTCCGCTGTAACCGGCAACATCAAGTTTAAAGTCGAAATTGCGGTTGCCCTTATCGAAAGATTGGGCAAAACCAATCGTAGCAATTGCCATTATGAGTAGAAAGAATATTATTTTTTTCATCAGAATAAATTTTAGTCAAAAGTAATAATTCTTTGCCTTGGCAGATTCCCTGCAAAAAGGCAGAGTTTACATTATCAAATAATCTATCTTTGCCTTCCATTTCTAGTCTATGATCACAATTACTTTTCCTGATGGAAATAAAAAACAATACGAAGCCGGAGTTACAGCGCTTGGTATTGCAAAAAGCATCAGCGAAGGGCTGGCACGCAATGTATTAGCAGCCAAGGTCACCCCATCCCGAGAGGGGGTGTGGGATGCTACTCGTCCTATAACTTTTGATGCAAACATCCTTTTCTTTACATGGAAAGATGCTGAAGGAAAAAATACTATGTGGCATTCCTCTGCCCATCTTTTTGCCGAAGCGCTGGAATCCTTTTATCCTGGTGTAAAATTCGGCATTGGCCCTCCGGTGGAAAACGGCTTTTATTACGATGTGGACCTGGGTGATAAAACAATTTCTTCCGAAGATTTTAAAAAGTTAGAAGATAAAATGCTGGAGCTTGCAAGACAGAAGAATACGTATGTGCGAAAAAAAGTTTCTAAAAAAGAAGCAACAGAATATTTCACCCAAAAGAACGATCCATACAAACTGGAACTCATCAGCGAGTTACAGGACGGACAGATCACTTTTTATCAGCAGGGGAATTTTACAGACCTTTGCCGCGGCCCGCATATTCCAAACACCGGGTTCATCAAGGCGGTAAAGCTGATGAACATAGCTGGAGCGTATTGGAGAGGCGATGAAAAGAACAAGCAGCTAACCCGCATTTACGGAATTACCTACCCGTCTCAAAAAGAGTTGGACGAATACTTGTCCATGCTCGAAGAAGCCAAGAAGCGCGATCACCGCAAACTGGGAAAAGAACTCAAGATATTTACTTTCAACGATGATGTGGGTCCCGGACTTCCGCTGTGGCTTCCGAACGGTGCTGCGATGATCGAGCAACTGGAGTCGCTGGCAAAGTTTGCAGAAGAACGTGCCGGATACAAACGCGTTCGTACTCCGCATCTGGCAAAAGAAAATATGTACAAAACAAGCGGACATCTGCCCTACTATGCCGAAAGTATGTTTCCTCCCATGGACATGGACGGAGAAAAGTATTATCTCAAGGCGATGAATTGTCCGCATCACCACAAAATATTTGAAGCGCTGAATCCAAGCTACAAAGACCTTCCTCTTCGCCTCGCTGAATACGGAACCTGTTACAGATACGAACAATCCGGTGAACTTTTCGGATTAATGCGTGTTCGTTCACTTCAAATGAACGATGCGCATATCTATTGCACCAAAGAACAATTTGCCGATGAGTTCCGTGCCGTGAACGAGCTTTACCTTAACTACTTCAAAATATTTGGTATTGATAAATATGTGATGCGATTCTCTACTCACGATCCTGCCAAGCTCGGCAAGAAGTATGTTGATGAACCTGTTCTATGGATAGAGACCGAAGACCTGGTTCGCAAGGCGCTGATCGAGTCTAATATTCCTTACAAAGAAGTATCGGATGAAGGCGCTTTTTACGGTCCTAAAATTGACGTTCAGGTTTGGAGCGCTATCGGAAGGGAGTTCACACTCGCAACTAACCAGGTAGACTTTGCCGTACCAAAAAGGTTCGGACTGACCTACGTAAACAGCCAAAATCAGTCAGAAACGCCTATTTGCATCCACAGGGCGCCACTCGGAACCCATGAGCGTTTTATAGGCTTTTTAACTGAACATTATGCTGGAAATTTTCCTGTCTGGTTAGCGCCCGAACAAGTGGCTATTCTCCCTATAAGCGAGAAGTTCAACGACTACTCAAAAAATATCCTCGATTTACTGAAAAAGTCTTACATTCGCGCCTCTTTTGACGACCGTAGTGAAAAAATAGGAAAAAAGATACGGGATGCTGAGATGATGAAGATTCCTTATATGCTGGTTATCGGAGAAAAAGAAGTTGCAACAAATGCAGTTTCTGTTCGAAAACACGGAGAAGGAGACATAGGAAGCATACCGGTTAATGATTTTGTATCGAAAATTAAACAAGAAGTAGATTCAGTAATGAAATTTATATAATTAAACATTAATACTAACTAATTTTTTTAAGCCATCGCAGTACCATTTTATCGTCCACGTCCCTCGGGAGGATCAAGACCATTTCAAAGGAACTTCAACAGGTTCCAGAAAAGAGAAGACCTGCACAATATAAACGGCAGGATAAGGCACCCTCAAGTGAGGGTTGTTGGAGAAGGGTTTGAACCGGTTGTGGTAGCAATCGAAGTAGCATTAAGAATGGCGCAGGATGCCGGATTAGATCTGGTGGAGATATCAGCAACAGCTACTCCGCCTGTCTGCAAGATAATTGAATATAAAAAGTTCTTATACGAACACAAGAAAAAGGAAAAAGAGAAAAGAGCGAACACCACAAAAGTTGTCGTGAAAGAAATTCGCTTCACTCCGCATACCGATGAGCATGATTTTACATTCAAAAAAAATCACGCACAAAGGTTTCTTGAAGAAGGATCAAAAGTACGGGCATACGTTTTCTTCAAAGGAAGAACCATTATGTTCAAAGATCAGGGAAGATCACTTTTGATGCGCTTTGCACAGGAGCTTGAAGAAGTTGGAAAAATAGAACAGATGCCTATACAAGATGGAAAGAAGATGATTATTCTGCTGGGACCGGGAAAGAAGAAGTAAAAACAACAAGCCCATCCCTGCCTTCCCGAAGGGAAGGAGGTAGTGCTACAAGTCCTTCCCAGTGGGAAGGATTTAGGATGGGCTCTTAATATAAATGTATATGCCAAAAATGAAAACCAACTCCAGCGCCAAGAAGAGATTCAGAATCTCCGGTTCCGGACACATCAAAAGGAAACACGCTTTCAAAAGCCATATCCTGACCAAGAAATCAAAAAAACGAAAACGTCATATCACTCACGCTGCTTCTATTCATCCAACGAATATGAAAAGAGTAAGAGCGATGCTTTGCATATAATAAAACTACCTGCCCCTGCCCTAAAGGGTGGAGGTAATAGATAACAAAAAAATAAAAACTCCTGCAACTCCCTTTAGGGATTTAGGGTAAAACAAATAGATCATGCCACGTTCAGTCAATAGTGTAGCGTCAAGAGCACGCAGAAAAAAGATCCTCAAGAGAACACGCGGAAACTGGGGAAAAAGAAAAAATGTTTGGACCATCGCGAAGAATGTTTATGAGAAAGGTCTTACCTACGCCTATCGCGGCAGAAAAGATAAAAAGATTGTATACCGCGGAATATGGATACAACGTATCAACGCAGCAGTCCGCACGCACGGAATGTCCTACTCACAGTTCATTGCAAAAGCAACAGAGAAAAAGCTTGGTTTAAACAGAAAGGCTCTCGCTGACCTGGCGCTGAACCATCCGGATGCATTTAATGCGGTGGTTGAGGCAGTAAAGTAGTAATGATCATTCACTAAATAAAAGCACAATTGTGAAAAAGACAACTATCCTTTTTTTCTCAATCACTTTTTTTTCTTCGTTCTTTTCTGAATATTTGCTTGCTCAAAAATGCAATTTTGAGATTAACGGCAAAGATGAGTTTACAGGTAAAGTCAGAAAGCTGACAAAAGACAGACTTAAACCTGAATTTTTTCTTGAATTGGAAAAATCAGAAGAGAATTATTTTTTTAGATTAATCTTTCCATATACTGGGGCTTTGGATGAGGGCGTACCCAAGGGTACTGAGGTTCTCTTAAAGCTATCTAATGAAGAAGTATTAAAAACCTATACACTGGACGACCATATTCCTAGCAAGCAGGTATACGTCAATGGGTTTATTTCATCTGTGATAATGAATTGCAAAGTGAGTAAGGATGAAATATCTCAATTATCCAAAAACAGTATTTCAAAAATTCGGATGACATTAGGAGGTAAAGAATTTACAATAGATATTAGCGAAGGAAAAGGAGCAAACATTAAAAATTCAGCAAATTGCATATTACCATAGCAAAATAAGGTGTAACTAACAGTACCCTTAGTAGTTGTATTGCACGCAAAGGAATCGGAATAAATTCGGTTCCTTTTTATTTTTACCCATGCTTAATAAAAAACTGATCGCCATTTCCGGGGCTATATTCCTTGCCGGAGGGCTTTTAGTATTGATAAAGAGCCACGAGATACTCTCTGTAACCGAAAGATTCCTCTCAAGAACATTAAATGACAAATTCTGGAGCACAGGGCTTCAGTATGCCGGCACAAGCCTGATACTTTGTGCCTCAACCACTTTCTTATTCTTCTTCTTTTACAAAAAACATCAGAAGTCCACACTGCTGGGTTCTGCTGCCTTGTGGGCACTGAGCTTCATTTGTTTCGTACTACTCAATACAGTGAACATACCCTATCACGATGATTATTATTTTCTGGAATTTCTGAATGCATACACTGAAAAAAAAGATCTTTCAAAAATATTTCACCAGGGCAATGAAAGCAGATTTATATTTTTAAATAGTATATCCCTGTTACTATATTACATGGGGGTTTTTAATTTTAAGACCCTGGTCATGATCGCGCTGATCTGCCTTCTCGGAAGCAGTCTGATATTATTTTACTCCTCAAAACTTGAAATAAAAAACAAACCTTTCATGGTCCTTCTGCTGGCGATCCTGCTGTTTCAATTTCAGTATTATGATGCGGTGGTCTGGGTATCGGGAGCCTTGTATAATTCATGCACGCTGTTCTTTGCCATGACCTCCATCTTCTTCCTCTCCCCGGACAGAAAAAACGGACTCCTGCCGGCAATCGCCTCTTCCCTTCTGAGTGTATCCTGCTGCGGTGCGGGATTCATTTCATTGGTAATAGGTTCTGCCATACTGATCATGAACAGGAAAATAAGGGAAAGCATCTTCTGGACAGCCATTTCCGTTTCAGTTCTCATTCTATACCTGACGAATTATTCCTTTGGAGGGAGCCATTACGGCAACGCGGGCGGCACACAGTATCTCATGGACAAGGTATTCAGCTGCCTGCTTTTCAGTCCTGTCTTCCTGGGAGGATCGGTACAATTCCTTTACCAGATATACGCTCCTTTCATCCTAGGGCTATTTGTTTGGTTCACCTTCTTTTTCTCCACATGGAAAAAATATTACCTGAAAAACCCGGTTATCTACTACTCCCTGCTTTTCACGCTCCTTATTTCTTTTGCTCCTCCCTTCTTCCGGAACAACCTGCCGGCCTGCGAAGGGATCAATATACGGTACGGCATTTACTCCATCTTTTCCCTGGCCTGCACTGTAATGATCTGGTCCGAAATGATCCGCAGGAAAAAAGTAAGGATTTTGTTTGTTTATTTATTTCCTGTCGGAATTGTCTTTCACTTGCTTACAGGTATTTTCTTTTACCCGGAAGTAGTGCTTCGGGTAGAGAAAGGCAAAACCATGGCCCGCAATTTCAAGCGGATAAATTCCGTCATACTCCCGGCTCCATACAAACAGGGTCCGTCCAACGCTGTATTTCTTTTCAATGTTTGCAGGGAAAAGAATATCTATCACCTCCCCGAAGAATGAGATCAAATAAGAAAAATATCCTGCTATACATTTCCGGTATTTTATTCTTTGCCTTATATGTGCTGCTTGCCCGGAACAACCGCCTGCCTTTTGAGGATTATCACTTCATTTCCCTGACCCAAGACATGGGCGCGATCAAAGCCATGCAATACATTTATGAGGTTTACAGCGCACGGTGGTCGGCACATACGATTGCATTTTCCCTTTCCGTACTTTATGATAATGCCTATTTTTTATTTCTCTTTAATATTGGCACGCTGGCAGCGCTGTTTGTTTCTCTATGCCTGGCGATGAAAAGCCTCTTCAACGGAATAGTTGAATTCAACCTCCCGAAAAATACGTTGCTTGTTTACACCGTTCTTTTCACCACTTCTTTCTTTTTCTCCAGCTATAATATTGGAGAGTCCTGGTTCTGGTACATGGTAAACTGGATGTATATGTGGAGCATTATTGCAGGAAACCTCCTGATGTGGCTACTTCTTTCTGAAAAAACTACTCCAATCCGCATTCTTGCTATTACAGTGATCACAGCTTACATCGCTGGTGCCGCAGAATCCTACGCCCTGATATACATCTTGCTTCTGGCGCTGATGATCGTTCTGAAAAAACAAAACGCTCCTTTTACCGGCAATATCCAAATTCGATCTGTTTATTTTGCGCTTACCTTGCTTGTGCTGTTTTACATGATCACGATCCTTGCGCCAGGCACCTGGGCCCGCAAAGACGGGCTCACAGACGCCACGTTCGCAGAACACGTCATCATGGTACTGAAAGCCTATGGAAAAGTGCTGCTGCAAACCCCCGCTCTTATTCCATACCTGCTGATCTTCGGAATTCCATGGGTAATTCTCGGAAATTTGTGTTCAAGCGAAAAAAAAGAAACTGTCAACGGTCTGTTGACGATCTTCCTGAAAAGCCTCGTATTTATGGGAATGGCGATCTTAGTTCTAATCCTGCCCGCCTCATGGATCTTGTACGATCTCCCGCCCGCCCGTGCGCTTTCTCAGGTTTCTCTCTTACTGACAATATATGTATCATTTCTGTTTTTCTACATAGGATACAAAATTCAACTGCCTCAAAAATTTAGAAAATGGACTGCAACAGTTGCAATGATTGCCGGAATTGCTGTAATTACCTTTCATTTAACAGATCAGTATAAAGTTACGGGCAATTTCTCAAAAGATTATGATGGCAGGATCACCCGTATCAAACGGGAAGAAAGCACCGGCAGAAAGAACACGTTGTATTTCGAGCGGCTATCTCCGTCCGGAATGCTTTACAGTGATGAAATATCCTCTGATTCATCATTAAATAAATATTTTGAAAAATTATGCAGCCCGAATTTCCATGTTGCAGTAAAAAAAATCGGACAAAACAAGCCATGAAAGAAAATTTCTCTGAAACCAAACAAAACAATCTTTATAATATTTTACATTTGCACGTGACTCCTACAACTGATCTGTCGGGCACTAACATCGCTGCCGGTACCACTTCTTTATTTTCACTAAATAGGCGGCAGAAATCAATCACCTTCTTTTTCCTGTTCCTCACTTCTTTACTGGTCTACAGGAACTGTTACGACATACGTATCCCGACCGACTCTTTCTCTTTTCTACTTATCGTAAAAAATTACGGAGTAAGCGGCTTGCTTCACAATTATTACAGCATCGGTCTTGCACTGGTAGCAGATACCGTATTTCTTTTGGGGTATAACCTTTTCGGAAGCAGCACCATCGGCTGGTTCCTCTCTGCCATGTTCTTTCACTCATTGAATGCACTGCTGATCCTGCTGATATCGCTCCGGCTTTTCGTATCGTTCTCTGTCCCCGGAAATTTTACGCTCGCACTTTTTGCCGCACTGCTGTTTTTGCTTTCTCCTTACCAGACAGAAGTGTTGTTATGGACACCGAGGATAATCAACTACGTGATAGCAGGAACATTTATTCTGCTTTCTGTCTATTACATGATAAAATATTCTCAAAATGAAAAACGAACCGACTTGATCCTCTTTCATGTTTCTTTCATTCTTGCCACCCTTTCGTTCGAGACCTCGCTTTCATTCCCCGCAATCCCTGCCTGCTATTTTATACTCTACCGATTCATTCATCGTCAGTCATTAAAAATTAAAAACATTTTACTGAACATTGTTCTTCCGCAAGCCATCATCCTCTTTATGTATTTTTTAACCTGTAAATTATGGCTGGGCAACTGGATATTGCACTATGGGGCAAAAATCCATCTGGATTTTTCGTTTTCTCTGGCCATGGGAAATACGATAAAGTATCTGGCAAAATTTTTTCTACTCTATAGATACCTTCCTGCCTCCCGGCATGAGTTCCTGCACGACATATTGCATACCGATATCTCCAACAATTATACCATCTGGCTCTTTGCAGTTGCAACAATTTCACTCACCGGCTTTTTGTTTTACAGATCATTCAGCATTAACAAACAAAATGCAACGCTACTGCTGTTCCTCTTTCTGGCTTTTCTCATAATGCTCATCCCTGTCATAAACCTGGACACTACTTTTCTGGGCGCTGTTTTCTCTGACCGGTACGGGTACCTCCCCTCCACTTTCTTTTATTTATTTTTATCGGTATTTATTTATTTGTTATTTAAAAAAGCAGGGGGCTATGTCTGTGCAGGTTTACTGATCGTAAATTTCGTTTGTTTGTCAGCCACTATTCCACTTTGGAATGAAGCCAGCGACTACAGCAAAAGGCTGATACATAATTTCATCCCTCATATGTCGGAACAGAACATTTACGTCCTGAATATGCCCGACAATTACAACTGGATTATGACCTACCGGAATGGATTTGCCTCCACCTCCGAATTTATTTATGAGAAAAAATTGAAACACCTGAATGAAATATCCGGATTTTACATGACCTCACCGGGCGACTCCGTGAAGGTTACCCGGAATGATTCATTATCGTTTCTTGTTGAATCCATGCCTGCCCGGAAATCTTTTTTAAGCAAGGGCACATGGGCTAAATCATATGAAACGGATAGTTACTCAGTCAGTTTTAGCGAAAACCTATCCTCATTTACAATTACCTTCAAAGATAAAATCCCTGACAATGCTGCGATGTTTTACGTTGCCGGGGATCAATGGAGAAAAGTTAAAGTCCGGTAGTTTGGGTTAATAGGCAATAAGATGAAGCAATTACTATTGCATTTTACATTCCTCTCCATGTCATTCTGCATGGCATCCTGTCAAAACAACAGTTCACAAACAACACAAAAAGATACCAGTATGAAAAACGATCCTGCCTCTGAGAAAAAGAACAACGAAGACTGGAAAAAAAAGCTAACACCTGAACAATACTCCATCACCTGCGAAGGAAGCACAGAATCTCCGTTCTCCGGAAAATATTTAAACAACCATGCTACCGGAATGTACAACTGTGTGCGCTGTGGAAATCCATTGTTCAATTCCGAGACCAAGTTCGACTCAGGCAGCGGATGGCCCAGTTTTTACAAACCGGAAAAAGATTCAAGCGTAACTTCAAAAACAGACAGAACAATAGGTATGATCCGTACGGAGGTGGTCTGTAATAAATGCGGAGCACATCTGGGACACGTATTTGATGACGGTCCGAAGCCAACCGGTATGCGCTACTGCATTAATTCGGGAGCGCTGGATTTTGAGAACGGCCCACCCCAACCCTCCCAAAGGGAGGGAGCTGAGTAACCCATCTACAATACATTTTTTGTGCACCCGGTAAGATTGATGCTTGTATTAACAAAATAGGTACCGAGCAAGTTCTCCCCCTTCGGGCAATGTCATTAAGTTAAGGAACAAGTCCGAAGGACTTGAATATGAATAACCCCCAATAAAATTGGGGGAGTGAGTGAATATTAGTTTGGCAACCCTGAAAGGGTTGAATATCATGAGGATTCAACCCTTTCAGGGTTGTATCGCATCAGTTTCCTTTCCTCCGGTTTCACCGGATGTTATTCAGCTTCAAGCCCTTCGGGCTTAACTTAATGACATTGCCCTTCGGGGGGAGTTAGAGGGGGTCGCTACTTCTTGTTTCCGACACTCCGAGCCGAATGCAGTCCATCGTAGAACTGATACACAAACACGGTAAGGTTCACTATATTTTCATCCTTATCAAAAGTGAATTTTGATTTCATGTTCCCCTTCTTGTCGTATTTCATATCGTATATCCGGTGCAGCAGGTTATTTGAAACATAATGACGCATTTCAATATTGTTACCCTTTTCATCGTATTTGTAAACCCATTTTTGATACACGTTGCCGTATGAATCATACTCTTTTTTTTCAGTTACCTGCTGCTTGTCATCGTAAAAGAAATCCCATTTATACGAAATTGTTCCATTAATATCGTAATAGGATTCTGAAACAATATTATTCCGGGAATCAAACGTGTATATCCATTTTTCGTTTTTCGATTTTTTGTACTCCGACTTCCGTTCTATGGTTTTACCTCCTTCCAATGCTGTGTAATTCCACTTTTCATAGATTACCTCATCGCCTGATCCACCCATTTTTTTGATTGTATTTCCGCTCTCGTCATATAAGAACTGGCAGGAGAAATTGGGATTTCCCTTTGTGTCGTAATATATCTCTTCTGTTCTGTTGCCTTCCCTATCAAACCTTTCGAAAGAGGTCTTTTTTCCTTTTTTCTCCTGCACTCCTTTAGGGTAATAAAATGTCCAGCCATAAGCCATCCACACCTTGTTGGATTTGTAAATATTTGTCTTCTGCGCCTTTGAAAAATCCTCGTTATATATCTGTGCCGAAGTGAATATGATCAGCGTGATGATCATCAGTATGCCCGACAAGATGAGAAGAATACTCTTTTTCATTCTATGTAATGATGTATAAAGGTATAGCAAGAGTCCTTTTTTGTGATACATTAGCGGAGAATGTATTAACAGAGCCTTGTTAATGAGGAGCAGCAACCCTAAATCCCTAAAGGGACTAAAAAAAACCAACCTGCTTCACCCTTTAGGGTTGGGGTAAGTAATATGCTTTTAAAACTAGATCCTGAACACCCTGAAGAAAGCAAGCTCCGCTACATAGCAGAGTGCCTGCGGGATGATGGGATCATCATATACCCTACTGATACGGTTTACGGGATAGGCTGCAACATTCTTAAGCCAAAGGCCATTGAGAAAGTATGCCGGATAAAAGGCATCAAAGTGGAGAAAGCAAACTTCTCATTCATTTTTTACGACCTCAGCCATCTGTCTGATTTTACAAAGCCTCTTGACAATACCACCTACAAGATCATGCGCAAGGCGCTGCCCGGCCCTTTTACTTTTATTCTACATGCCGGTAACATGATCCCGAAAATATTCAGAACCCGGAAAAAGACCATAGGCATACGGGTACCCGACAATACCATTTGCCGGGGCATCGTAAAAGAATTGGGAAGCCCTTTAATGAACTCCTCTCTGCACGATGAGGATGATGAAATAACCGAGTACATGAACAACCCCGAAGAGATTCATAAAAAGTATCATAAGATAGTGGATATGGTAATTGACGGAGGCTTTGGAAAATTCGACCCCTCCACCGTAGTGGATTGCTCCGGTGGTGGCATAAATATTATCAGGCAGGGATTGGGGGTGATTGAAGGGTATTAAATCCGGTCCTTTGCAGAAAGAAATGAAACTTAGAATTTTTGAATTCTGACACGAAATCGCAGACGCTCATCATTGTGCTTAGTAACTTAAACCGCGAAACGCCTCTCCCATAAACTCAACAATATTTCCAGCGATCATGCTTTCCTCGCTGAGATGCTGTGTAGCAATATCCCCTGCAAGTCCGTGCAAGTAAACTCCAAGAACGCTTGCTTTCTTTGAGTCATAGCCCTGTGCAAGCAAACCAGTAATGATGCCGGTAAGCACATCTCCGCTCCCCGCGGTGGCCATTCCGGGATTGCCTGTGGAGTTAAAATAGACTTCACCATCGGGGCAAGAAATGCAGGTGTGAGCGCCTTTCAGCGTCACATAAACGCCATGCTTTATAGAGAACTCCTTTTGCAGTTGCAGACGCTCAAAGTCATTGTCTGCCTCTCCTACCAACCTTTTAAACTCGCCCGGGTGCGGAGTAAGGATGGAATTTACAGGAAGAAAAGAAAGCCATGTCTTATTTTCAGCAAGGATGTTCAGCGCATCGGCATCCAAGACAAGAGGTACAGAAGAATTTTGAATAAGCACTTTCAACAAGTTCTGTGTTTCTTTTTCAGTACCGATGCCCGGGCCGATGCCGATGGCATTGTATTTGTCAATTTTAATATTATCTGAGATCATCTTCTCTTCCGAATCTACCTCCACCATCACTTCGGGATTTGCCGTCTGTAGGATATCATAACCGCATTTTGAAATATGAACGGTTACAAGTCCCGCTCCTGCAGAAAGGCATGCTCTGCTCGCAAGCACGCAGGCTCCCATCTTGCCATAGCTCCCGGCCACAATGAGCGCATGGCCAAAAGTTCCTTTGTGCGAGAATTTGGTTCTCTTTTTATACAGAAAATGTGCTTCTATCTCTCTTACAAAATAATTCTTAGAAGGGAGAGAAGAAATAAATCCTTCATCGAGTCCGATATCCAAAACAGAGAACGCACCAACGTAGGGTTCGTTCTCCGGGAACATGAAAGCAAGTTTGGGAGATTCGAATGTGAGCACATGAGTTGCGCGCACAACTGCCACATCTTTGTGATGATCGTTTTTGTCCGAAAACAACCCGGATGGAATATCAATCGCAACAACAGGGCACCTGGATTTATTAATGTAGCTTATCGCTTCGGCAGCTAATCCTTCAACGGGTTTGTTAAGTCCGGATCCAAAGAGAGCATCAACAATAATGGATAATGGATAATGGTTAATGGTTAATGGAAGAGCAGCCGAAGAAGTGATATTATGAATTTTTACTTCTTTTATTTTCTTCAAACATTTTTCATTCACTAAAAAATCATCAGAGCATTTATTCGAATAGCGGATAATGAACACTTCGACTTTGAATTTCTTCGCTGCAAGTAAGCGAGCGATTGCGAGTCCGTCTCCGCCATTGTTTCCAAGTCCGCAGAAAATCTTAATCGCCTCTCCCCCTGCCCCTTCCCTCCGGAAGAGCGGAGAAACAGCCGGATCGGTCAGCCAGTTTACACACGCTCTCGCAGCACGCTCCATCAGCCTGATTGAACGTATGGGTTTATGCTTGATCGTGTAAGCATCTGCTTTTCGTATTTCCTCTGATGAAAGTATCTTCATATCTTAAATCCGAAAAATAAATGTTATTTTCTATTAAGTTTTTTATACAATTGCAAGACCTGTCCGATCAAGGAATGTTTCTCGTCATTGACGATGATCGCATCAGAATATTTTTCCCGTTCCTTATCAGAAATCTGCTCGTTCATTCGTTTTTTAATATTCGAAACACTGATGTTATTTCTATATAATAATCTATTAATTCTCAACTGTTTAGGTGAATTTATCGAAATTAGATAATTAATTTCTTTGTACGCTCCGCTTTCTATCATGATGGCGGCCTCCTTAATCACCATTTCAACTCCCTTTTGCTTCTTTTTCCAGGCAATGAATTGCTTTTGCACTTGGGGGTGGATGATGCGGTTAAGTTTGTCCAGCAATATCCCGTTAGAAAAGACAATTGCAGCCAGTTTATTTTTGTCGATTCCCTTATTTTTATCCAACACCCTCTTGCCAAACAACTTCACAACTTTTGATCGAATCTTAGAATGATCATACAGCTTCTTTGCTTCATCATCCGAATAAAAAACAGGAATACCCAAAAGCTCAAACAGCTTACAAACGGTTGTCTTTCCGCTTCCAATTCCTCCTGTGATGCCAACAACCTTCATATTACCGCAGGCGGGATTTTAGATGAACAGTATCTGCAATTACACGTATCACTTTAAAATTATCTCCCAATTGCTTTGAAATAGTCTTGGTATAGTTATTCGGGAGGAAATAGAAGAAACCGGAATTAATATCTCTCTTCAGTCTTTTAAAATCAATCGTAATCTCTTTCATCTCATATTTCAGCAGCCCGTATCCATCCGCTTCAACCTCCACCAAAAGCGTATCAGTCATTTTGGTTCTACCCAACCTGGACTGGGGAAGGTTAACGAAATCAACCTTCACAAGAACACTGTCTATATGCTCTTTAGAGAGATTGATCTGCAGCCAGGTGAAAAAAGAAACGATCAGACAGACAATAAAAACAAAAACTTTTCTGTTTAGTTTTATATCGGGCCGCTGATAAAAAAACCGTAAGAAATCCGTATTCAAAATATGGGGTTATTATTTTTTCTCCTTATCCATAAACTGTTTGGAAGACTCCATGGAAACAGCCGTTTTTTCGATCTTCAACCGGTTGCCTCCTTCCACTTCAATGATAAACGTAGTTTCCTGCACTTCCAATATCTTTCCGTGCACTCCGCCTATGGTTACTATTTTGTCGCCTTTACCGATGGCATCCTTAAACTTCTGCTGGTCCTTTTGCTTTTTGACCTGCGGGCGTATCATAAAAAACCAGAACACACCAAAGATCAGCACAAGAAAAATAATGCTGGTCATGTTACTGCCTTCTCCGCCTTGCGGTGACATTAAAATAACAGATAAAAAATTCATAGGATTAGGGGATTATTATTATTGATTTTTAGTTTGAGGTACAAAAATATTCGCTTTAATTTTAACAACATGTTTATTGGGTATGCAGTTTGTGACCACGGTAATGGATTTTGTAACAAGGCCGCTCTTCTTATCGCTGTCAAACGACACCCGTATAACACTTCCCTCACCGGGGGCAATGGGTTTCTTAGGAACTTCCGGAACAGTGCAGCCGCAATCTGCATATGCATTTGAAATGATCAGGTCTTTTACGCCTGTGTTTTCGAATTTAAACTCATGGGACACTTTTTCACCCTGAGTGATAGTGCCAAAATCAAATTCCTCCTCCTGAAAGATAATTTCTGCCAATTCAGACTTATCAATACCCTCATCGGCAGTGGCAGGAATACCTACAAGGTCAGCAGGTAATTTGTCCTTCTCCTGTCCACAGGAGAGAAGAACAACAAAAAACAACCCCACCCCTAGCGCCTTGCTCGCAAGCTTCGCTTGTCCCCAAGGTGAGGGAGAAATTCGACTGTGTACTACATTTTCCATATTCTACCTGTTAATAATCAGTACCCTATCACCATTCCCTCTCCCCTTCGGGGGGACCATGAGGTGAATTGATTAATTCTCTACCAGCCCTCTGCCCTCTTTCTGCAATCTTCCATCGCCTTTAAATTCAGCAAGAAGCTTATCCAGTATTCCGTTTATAAACACGCTGCTTTTAGGTGTGCTGTACTGTTTGGCAAGTTCAATGTATTCATTCAAAGAAACTTTGACAGGCACAGTTGGAAAATACAGAAACTCAACGATAGCCATTTTCATCAGAAGCACATCCATAAAGGCAATTCGCTCGAGTTCCCAATTTTCCGTTTTAGCCCGTATCATTGAATCTGCAGCGTCACTGTGTTCGATCACCCTTTTAAAAAGGTCTTTAGCAAACTGCTTATCCTCCTTCTCGTCTTTATAAAGTTGCGCAATGGGAAGGTTGTCCGTAGCGGATTCCGGGATTAACTCGATCGTTTTAAGAACAAGTGTATTCACGAAGTCAATATCGTCAGCCCAATGGATATTTTTTTCTTCAAAAAACATTTCAAGAGATTCGTCACCCGCAATGCAATTCCTATATAGGGTACTGATAAATTTTTTGTCTTCCTTAAAGTCATGTGCCGGAGTAGACAAATAAGCGGAATATTCTTCACTTTCAGTGATCTTGGCAAATAATTTCTGTGGAATTTCAGAATCTTTATCCCAAACCAGCTTCCGCTTAGAAGACTCTGCTGCGACCCTTCTGTTAGTTGCCAAAATACCAATTATTTTATTTTCAACAAATTTTGTATTGGGATTGATATCCTCCTGGCGGGGCAATTGTTTCGCCTTACGGATGGTGATACGGTTTCTCCCGCAATGGCGGATTTCAGTAAGAAGAAGAATGAGATAAAGATACAGGTCATAAATTCTCTCGAAACTACCGAACAGTTCCTTTTCGTGCTTAAGAATACTTTTGTCCTCAGAATGAAAATACGCATACAGCGCCTGCATGACTTTTATCCGAATGTACCTTCTGCTTAACATAAATTACCTCTCCCTTAGTCCCTCCCCACAAGGGAGGGAGATTATTATATAAAGAACTGTATTATTTTTTCCGAAAGCTCCACTCCAATCCGCTCCTGTGCTTCTTTGGTTGCAGCACCAATATGAGGCGTAAGCGATATTTTAGGATGCTGAAGCAATGCCTGCATGGGCTTGGGCTCGTTCTCAAAAACATCCAGTCCCGCTCCCGCTACTTTTCCGGAGTTCAATGCTTCCAGCAGATCATTTTCTTCGATCACACCTCCGCGCGATGCATTAACCAGCACAACACCGCTCTTCATCTTTGCAATTTCCTTCTTCGTAATGAGCTTTCCGCCCGGAACGTGAACGGTAATAAAATCACTTTGAGAAAAAAGTTCATCCAGGGAAATAGTTTTAACAGGAACCGAAATTTTAGAGCCGGCAACCTCCATTTCAATTTTAATTTCTTTCACGAAAGGATCATGAGCAATCACTTTCATTCCCACCCCGTACGCAATTCGGGCAACCGCCTGGCCAATTCTGCCGATTCCAACAATACCTATTGTTTTTCCAGAAAGTTCAATTCCTCCTGCATATTTTTTCTTCAGCACATCAAACTCAGCGATGCCCTTTGCAGGCATGAGCCGATTCGAATCCTGAAGGAAACGAACAATCGTAAACAGATGTCCGAACACCAGTTCAGCAACCGAAAGCGAAGAAGCTGCAGGTGTGTTCACAACAACGATTCCTTTAGACTTTGCATAATCCACATCAATATTATCCATACCCACTCCACCGCGACCAATCAATTTAAGGCTCGGACAAGCATCAATCACATCCTTTCTGACCTTGGTTGCGCTACGCACCGTTAGGCCTTCATATCCATTCTCGTTGATTGCTTTCGCCATGTTTTCCTGCGCAACTTTGCCTGTTACAACCGTAAAGCCGGCTTTTTCCAGAAGTAATTTGCCTTGAGCGTCTATACCATCGTTTGCCAAAATCTTCTTCATAGTTAGGAGTTGTGGGTTCGGAGTTCGGTGGGTTGAAGCACGGAGTTCGAGGTTCGAAGCTTGGGATTGTTTTGCAACGATTTTTTCAAACCGCTTATCATTTTGGATAGCTCAACCAACTTGATCCTTGATTCATGTTCTTCCCTATCAGAAATGTACTTTCTTCTATGTGAAATTGTACTGCACACAAGACATTCCCTTACGGATCGCCTTGATATTCTAAGGAAATTATTAAACTCAACAAATGTTCCACCAGTACCTTCAGCGATATTCAGCGCAATTGAATAAGATGCTCTCCTAAATTGACTGGACAAAGCATATGATTCATAAGCAGGAAATTTTTCATACAAAGCGTAAACTAAATCCACATAGCCCAATGCTTTCTGATACACTATCGGCTTCTCAAAATCAAATATACTTCCGCTATTCCCGTTCATGTATGTTTTGTTACCCAACTCCGAACTCCTATCTACGAACTATTCCTGCATGTTATGAAACACCATTTGCACATCATCGTCCTCTTCCAATGCTTCCACTAATTCATTTATTTCCTTTTTCTGTGATTCATTCAACGTAACACAGGTGGTCGGGATCCTTTGTTTCTCCGCACTAATGATATTGATCTTTCTTTCCTCTAAGGCCTTTTGCATGGAACCAAATCCTGCAAACTTGGTGTAGATGATAAGTTCCTTTTCGTGCTCTTCAATCTCCTCCGCACCCTGCTCGATGAGTTCTAGTTCCAGATCATCTTTGTTTTGCCCTTCTGCCGAAATCCTGAACACACATTTGCGTTCAAAGATAAAATCAAGCGACCCTGTCTTGCCCAATGCTCCATTTGCACGTGAAAAATACCTGCGGATATTGGCTACTGTTCGTGTTGGGTTATCCGTGGCACATTCGGCCAGCACAGCAACCCCATACGGACCGTACCCTTCGTAATTAATTTCTTCAAGTTCGCCTTCGCCTTTAGTAGAGGCTCGCTGAATAGCAGCGTCTATACGGTCCTTAGGCATATTGATCGCCTTGGCATTCTGAATAACAATACGCAGCCTTGAATTAGAACCCGGATCGGGGCCATGCGCCTTCACGGCAATGGCAATCTCACGGCCAATTTTAGTAAAACCCTTCGCCATCCGCGCATAGCGGGCGAACATGACGTGTTTTCTGGTTTCAAATATGCGTCCCATCGAAGAATATATTATGCAAACTTCTTTTCAAATTCTTTCATCACATCCACAAGAACCTGAACACTTTCCAATGGAAGCGCATTGTAGAGTGAAGCACGGTATCCACCTAGATCCCGATGACCACGTAATCCGCTGATATCGGCCGCCTTCCACATTTTATCAAACTCGGATTCCAGCTCAGATTTGTTCAGCAGGAAAGTAACATTCATGTTTGAACGGCTGTCCTTCTCCACGGTGCCAACAAACATAGAGCTGCGGTCTATCTCGGTGTAAAGTGTATTTGCTTTTTGGTTATTAATTTTTTCAATCCAATCGATGCCACCGTTTTTTTTCAACCACCTCATGGTGAGAAGGGAAACGTAAATCGGGAATACCGGAGGAGTATTATACATGGAATCTCCTTTAATGTGCACTTTGTAATTGAGCATTGAAGGGATGGTTCTTCCGCTCTTTCCAAAAATACTTTCCTTCACAACAACTAATGTGGCTCCTGCCGGTCCCATATTTTTCTGAGCCCCCGCATAAATCAGGTCAAATTGTTTGCAGTCCAGCTTGCGGCTGAAAATATCTGAAGACATATCTACCACCACGGGAATCCGTGAAATGGGGAATTTCTTCATCTGAGTTCCGTAAATCGTATTGTTCGAAGTGATATGTACATAATCGGCATCTCCCGGTATCGGGTAATTTCTGGGAATGTAACTGTACTTTTTATCTTCGGAGGAAGCAATGATCTTCGTATTTCCAATTACCTGTGCCTCTTTAATTGCTTTGCTTGCCCAAACACCGGTATTAACATAAGCCGCATATCCTTC